>DHVO01000192.1 GCA_002412705.1 Bacteroidales bacterium UBA5206
TAGAAACTTCCACTCACGAGGTAACCTTTGGGCTCTATTTTGAGTATAAGCAGAGGAAACGAAAATTTAGGTATATGAAATGTCCGAAATTTTAGTTTTTTACGTTATTAATGTATCAGAAGAGTTAAAATATTTCTATATTTGAAGTTGAATAACAGTAGAACGTACAGGAAAAACGCATTAATTATGAGCTTGAAGTACAAGTTTATCCTACTATCCTTAACCTCAGTATTCGGGCTATCGTCCTGCGGAATGCTTGGAGGTGGAAATAAAGGAGCATCCTCTACCACAGGGTGGGCATACAACGATGAAGCGTTCGGAAACTTTAAAGTTGTTACTGATTATAGCCCAAAAACAGGGCCAGGATTGGTTTTTGTTGAAGGTGGTACATTCATCATGGGACGTGTTGAACAGGATGTTATGTATGATTGGAACAACTCACCACGTAGAGTTACCGTTGCTTCGTTTTACATGGACGAAACAGAGGTTAGCAACGTGGACTATCGCGAGTACCTATTTTGGTTGCGCCGTGTTTACAAGGACTACCCACAGGTTTATCGCAATGCCCGTCCTGACACACTAGTTTGGCGCTCACCACTTGGCTACAATGAGCCTTACGTAACCAACTATTTCCGTCATCCTGCTTACAACGACTATCCTGTGGTTGGTGTTAGTTGGCTTCAGGCTAGCGACTACTGTTTATGGCGTACCGACAGGGTTAACGAGCTTATGCTAGTTAATGAGGGGTATTTAGAGCTAGATCCAAACCAAACCAACGAGGATAACTTCAATACAGATGCATATCTTGCTGGTTTCTATAAATCTACCGTTACCTCAGAGAACACAGAGGAAGGTGGTGCTCCTGCACGCGTTTCGTTCGAAGATGGTATTATGTTCCCAAAATATAGGCTTCCAACTGAGGCAGAATGGGAATTTGCTGCATCGGGTCTAATTGGCAACACCTACGATGAGCGTATGGTGGAGCGTAAAATTTACCCATGGAACGGTCACAACATTCGTAACAGCGATCAAAAGAATCGCGGTGAGATGATGGCAAACTTTGTACGTGGTAATGGTGACTACATGGGTGTTGCTGGAAATCTAAACGATGCTGGTCCTATTCCTGTTCCTGTTAAATCTTACTGGCCTAACGATTATGGCTTGTACTGTATGGCAGGTAACGTAAATGAGTGGGTTCTTGACGTTTATCGTCCCCTTTCTTTTGATGATTTTGATGAGTTCCGTCCATACCGTGGTAATGTATTCACAACTCCAGTGCTTAATGAGGATGGTACATATAAAGGTGTTGACTCCCTTGGTCGTCTTTTGGATCGTGAAGTTACCGAAGCCGAAGCTGCCAATAGAAGGAATTACAATAAGGGGTACTACATCAATCATAAAGATGGCGATTTAGCTTCAACTATCGACTACAACAAGGGTGCTCCTCGTGAAAAGAACTCGATGCTGATGTACGATGAGGGCAAAACTGATGCTGCTGCACGTAACTCTGGTATGACCACATTGGTTAACGACCGTGTAAGGGTTTACAAAGGCGGTTCTTGGAGAGACCGTGCATACTGGCTAAGTCCAGGTACTCGCCGCTTCTTAGATGAAGCCTCATCGCAAAACGACCTTGGTTTCCGTTGCGCAATGGAGGCTGTAGGTTCCCAAACAAGAGAAAAATAAGTTACTTTGAAACTATAATTAGAAACCTCATTGTTAAAATGGGGTTTCTTTTTTTTTAGCATATACCCATACCATGAACAACTATGTAGAGAAGCTGTACGGGTTATTCCTTGAGCAGCGCAAAATATCAACGGACTCTAGAAATATTTCTTCTGGCGATATTTTCTTTGCCCTAAAAGGCGATAGCTTTAATGGTAATGTCTTTGCTTTGGATGCCCTAAAACAGGGTGCAAAGCTTAGTGTTGTTGATGATTTAGCTCTTAAGGATAAGGAGGGATGTTTTTATGTTCCCAATGTGCTATTGGCGCTTCAGCAGCTGGCCAATTACCACCGAAAGCAGCTTCAAATTCCAGTTATAGGTATTACTGGAAGTAACGGTAAAACAACCACAAAGGAGCTTTTGGCTTGTGTGCTGCAAAAAAAGTTTAGGGTGTTTGCTACCAAAGGAAATCTCAATAACCACATTGGTGTTCCGCTTTCCGTTCTCTCCATTACCAACGATGTTGAGGTTGCCATAATAGAGATGGGAGCGAATAGTATTGGCGAGATAGAACTCCTTGCTAGTATTGCAGAGCCTAGCTATGGCATTATTACCAATATAGGGAATGCACACCTTAAGGGTTTTGGCTCCTTTGAAGGGGTTAAACAGGCAAAGGGAGAATTATATGGCAATATTGCAGCCAAAAGGGGCATTGTATTTGCCAATATAGGGAATCCTGTACTTGCTGAGATGATTAAACACCATGGTTTATTATGCAATACGCTAACATATGATACAGGCTACTTTAATGCTACAGCCCAAATATCTGGCGATTTACCATTTCTTGAGGTGAGCTTAACCGTGCCTCAAACTGGAATGGCCATAACAATTCATACCTCGTTAGTTGGCGCGTATAACTTAGAAAATGTGCTTGCTGCTGTTAGGGTAGGACTCTACTTTAATGTTGATATTGATAAAATAAGAAGTGCCCTAGAGGGCTACAAACCATCCAATAGCCGCTCCCAGCTGCTTAAAACTAAGCGTAATACGGTTATTGTTGATGCGTATAATGCAAACCCTACCAGTATGGAGGCCGCTTTACGTAATTTTGGCAAGTTAACCTGTTCCAAAAAGGTAGCAATACTTGGCGAGATGCTTGAGTTGGGCGATTATTCCGATACGGAGCACCAACGGATTCTCTCCGTTGCACAAAGTTTGGGTTGCGATGAAATTATATTGGTTGGCGAGGGATTCAAAGGGCATCACGCTCCCAATAATATTTACTTTAACCATGTTGATGAATGTGTGACCTATGTAAGGGAGAATCCTATTATTGGTGCTTACATACTGGTTAAAGGCTCACGCGGAGTGCATTTGGAGAAAGTGGTGGAACTACTTTAAGGCTTTTTAATAGTTAAGAGCAAAATTAAAAATGCTTTACAGCACTTTTTTGTTAATTTTGCACGCAAATAACCGAATTGTAAATGAATAACAGGATTATGGATCCCATTGTAGGTAAGCTAATGGGGCTCCGATACAAGTCTCATCCTTGGCATGGCATCGACCTAGGTGAGAACGCCCCATCAGTGGTGACCTGCTTTATAGAGATGGTACCTACCGATACAGTAAAGTACGAAGTTGATAAGACATCGGGGTATTTGAGATTAGATAGACCGCAAAAATACTCCAATGTGGTTCCAGCCCTATACGGATTTTTGCCCCAGACCTATTCTGGCGATAAAGTAGCTAAACTTGCCCAGGAGAAAACTGGTAATCCCGATATAAAGGGTGATGGCGACCCATTGGATATCTGTATTCTTACCGAGAAGGCAATTACGCATGGTGATATTATTGTTGAAGCACGCCCAATTGGTGGATTTAGGATGATTGATAACAATGAGGCCGACGATAAGATTATTGCCGTGCTAAATAACGATGCGGTTTATGGCGGTTATTCCGATATTAAGGATTGCCCTGCGCTTGTTATTGATAGGTTAAAACACTACTTTCTTACTTACAAGGATTTGCCTGGCGAAAAACGCCACTGTGAGATTACCCATATTTATGGTATTGAGGAGGCGCAACAGATAATTGCCTATGCTATGCAGGACTATACAGATAGGTTTTATAACCTGGAGTCTATGCTAAAAATCTAATTACCATTTCGGTCTTTTTTAATGAGGATATGGGAACCAATAAAAGAGTGAAGCGCATGTTTTTATGCGCTTCACTCTTTTATTCTACTTCGGCCCATTCTAAAATATCTCCTGGCTGACAGTTTAATTCCTTGCAAATTGCTTCAAGCGTGCTAAACCTTATTGCCTTGGCTTTGCCTGTTTTTAGAATAGACAGATTTGCTGGTGTAATGCCAACTTTATTCGATAGCTCATTGAGCGATATTTTTCGCTTTGCCATCATAACGTCAAGATTCACAATTATAGGCATTATACTAGATTGTTAGATCTGTATCTGTTTTTATCTCTTCTCCTTTTTTGATTATTTCTCCTATTACTAGTATGGCTATCCCAAGAACTAAGAATAATGCATTGGTTTGTGCTCTTGCTATTTCATAGTCGGTAAAGTTGAAAAGTATACTATTGGTTTTAAATTCAAGGTAATTAATACAAAATGAAATGGCGTAAATGGATAGTAATTCAAAACCTAGAAATCTCACCATTCTAATGTTATTTGAAGAGAATATCTCATTGCGCTTTAATGCACCAATTAGCATGAAGAAATGAATTGGAAGTAGAACTATAATAATGATGTAAAGGATTATTAATAGCACCCCTGCTATATTGTACGCAATAATTTGTTTGTCAACTTCAGGTTCTGTTGGGCGTATAACTTTTATTGTGGTAAGTTTTGCAGGGTATTTGATATCTGATAGTTTTCCTTCAATGGTTTCAGGGAAATGCGCTACTCCTGATTTAGACTTAAGTGATACAAAATGAATCTCGTGGCCAACTAGCGATTTGCTTTCTTTGTCGTACCTAGCGGCGTTAAATCCTAAGGTAAAATCTTCCTTACCGTCAATTATACTGGAAATAATTAAAAGTGCATAAGCAAGCACTGCAAGTATGGAAAGGATATTAATCTTATTTGTTAATTTAAAGGTGTTCATAATGGTGTTTGTTTTTGTGTTAGTTATAAGTTTTATGACAATGCAAATATATATACATTCCTGATATATGATAATTAAATATTGAAAAACAATAAATAAATACTTAAAAACAGTATATGTGATTTGACCTACAATAATGATATAAAGCAAAAGAGGCTGTCCTTTTACTTTTTGGACAGCCTCTTTGCATTGATATAAATAGGTTGGGCTAACTGTTCTGAATCGAAGTGTATATGTATCGCTTGATTTTGTGAGTAGGAGTTTTCTCAAAGGGTTCAACCTGTTCTACCACAGCATAAATTCTTGAAAAGCCCGATACTTTAGAGTTTACATGATGCTTAACCTCTTCCATAATATCGGTTACTTTGCTTTGAACCTTTTGCTGAGCGTTAAAGGCCGATTCCTTGAACTCTGCATACTTAGACTCTATGGCATCGTAGTTAAAGTGAACTTTGGCAATAAGCTTCCCTTTCATCTCATAAACTAGAGATTCAAGTACCATGGAGTGGTTGTTTATCACATCCTCAATATCCTCTGGGTAAATGTTCTCGCCGCTAGGGCCAAGAATCATGCTTTTTAGGCGTCCTCTAATCTCAAGGAAGTTATTCTTATCTAGGTATCCAAGATCGCCAGTTTTAAGCCAGCCATCGCTTGTAATAATGTCCTTGGTTAGTTCAGGTTCCTTGTAGTAACCCATCATAACGTTGGCGCCACGAACGTAAATTTCCCCTTCGCCAGTTTCAGCATTGGGATTAGCTATCATTATCTCCTGGCCAGGAATGGAAAAACCGGTAGAGCGGAACCTAACCAGTTTGGGTTCGCACCCTGCAATTAGAGGAGATGCCTCTGTCATGCCATAGCCAATGGAGTAGGGGAAACCGCCTTCGTAAAGGAATCGCTCCACCTCGTAGCTTAGCTTTGATCCTCCTATTCCAAAGAAATGTAGCTCTCCTCCAAATGTTGCCATTAGCTTTTTGGTGGCTACCTTATGCATTAGCTTTCTTGTGAAGGGGATGCTATAGAGCTTTCTTTTAAACTTTGATGCGGTGAGCTCTGGCTGTATCTTGTTCTTAAAAATCTTTTCAATAATAAGGGGAACCGACAAAATCATTGTGGGTTTTATCTCCTTAAAGGCTGGTATAAGTACCGATGCTGTTGGTGGCTTACTTAAGTAGCTCACCGAAGCTCCTCGCATTACTGGTATTATAAGCCCTAGGGTACACTCGTAGGTATGAGGCAGGGGCAAAATGGAAACAAACCTATCGGTACATGTCACATTCTGAATACCAAGGGTAGATAGCGCATTGGAAATAAGATTCTTATGCGAAAGCATTACGCCTTTTGGTCGGCCAGTTGTGCCCGATGTGTAAATAATTGCGGCCAGATCTTCTTCCAAGGGGTCGGGAAATTCTAGTTCGCAGAAATCCACGTTTAGGATGGGTTCTGGAATAGAGTATCCATTGGCGTCGTCGGCCGATTGGTAATCCTTCTCAACAACCGAAAAGTTGTTAAGAAGCATAAGGGCTTCGGCATTGCCCCTCACTTTTGGCGATAGCTTTGGGAATAGCTTATTGCTAGCTATTACAATTTTAGTCTCGCTATGCAAAAAGATCTTCTCAATTTCTAGCTCTGAGAAATCGGGTAGCACAGGAACTGCAACTGCACCAATTGATGTTACGGCAAGATAGCTAATTCCCCAGTTTGGGCTATTCTCTCCTAGAAGTAGCACTTTGTCGCCTTTCTCAATGCCAAGTGTTATAAGAATGCCCGAAATGTTACGAACCGCGATGGCCAAGTGGCTATATGGAACTGGCTGTTCTCCTACAAAAGAAAGGGAAGGGCGGTCGGAATGTTGAATCCGAGTTTGGTTAAGTGCTTCTCGGATTGTTAAACGCTTAAGATTGATCATTTAACGCTTATGATGGAGCCATAAAAACGGACTCCGGTTACATGGCAAATATATACAATAAACGCAAACGGGATCCCTCATTAGTGGTAATGTTAGTCAAAGTTGGGGATGATATACGTCATGTGATTGGTAACGTGTGTTATACTAGTGTTTGTTTAGACTCAGTTTACTGAAAGTTTTTTTGCGGAGCAAAAAGAAGTTTAGCAGAATACTAGGTACTAGCACTTGGCTGTGACGCTTGGTTTGCGGGGGTGTTAGCGCCTTTTTTGCCTTGAGATTTGGGATTGCCTTTATATAGTCGGTATGAGCGTTTATAACCGCTTTTGCAAAGTCTTTGCGTTTGGTTAGCAGGTAAACAACTGCCGATGCTAAATCAAGCACCATACGCAAGGGAATAATTGTGTAAACCTTAAGCAATGGGAGGTTCTTGAATAGCATGAATAGGTTGTTACGGTAGTTGAGGTAGAGCTTACGTGGGTTGTTGTTAGGAAGTGTTCCTCCTCCTACATGAAAAACCTCCGATTGTGGTATGCACCATATTTGGCGCCCCATGTTTTTTAGCCGCCAGCAAAGGTCTATCTCTTCCATGTGGGCAAAAAAATCGTCGTCTAAGCCTCTTGCTTTATGGTAATCGGTAGAGCGGATAAAAAGGCACGCGCCTGATGCCCACATCACCTGTATGGGGGTATTGTACTGTCCCATATCCTTTTCTATGCTCGAAAGGATTCGGCCCCTACAGAACGGATAGCCTAGCCAGTCGATAAAACCGCCAGCTGCACCAGCGTACTCAAAGTTTTCAGGGTTATTATAATCGAGCATTTTGGGCATACATGCGGCAGCGTTTGGGTTGCTCTCCATGAATTGAATAAGGGGGGATAGCCAGCCTTCGGGAACATCAACATCGGAGTTAAGCAGCACGTAGTACTTGGCTTTTACCTGACTAAGGGCTCTGTTATACCCGCCTGTAAAGCCGTAGTTCTTTTTTAGGGGGATAATGCCAACTTCGGGAAAACGGGTTTTGAGCAGTTCCAAAGAGCCGTCGGTTGAGCCGTTGTCGGCAACAATAACCTGTACATCGGGAAGAGCAGAGTGCGCAACTACGTTTGGAAGAAACTTCCTGAGATACGATTCCCCGTTCCAGTTAAGGATAACTACAGCTACGCTAAGCATTGGACTGAATCTTTGAGTTGTTGGGCAGGTTTGCCTTTTTGTGTTTCCAGCGGCGGTGGGACCATAACCAGTACTGTGGCTCCTCCCTAATTATTCGTTCTAGGGCTTTTACGTGAGCTTCTGTAATCTCGTAGGGCTCTGTATTCTTTGGGGTATCGGTAATAAGTTCTAGGAACACTTGGTATCGGCCGCGTTTTACCTTTCTCATTTGGCAGAAAAATACGGGTGCATCAACCTTTTTTGCAATTTTTTCAACACCAAGAAAAGCGGCAGTTTCTTGGTTTAGGAAGGTTGTAAAGTATCGGATATCCCTTCGGGCAGGGGTTTGGTCGGTAATTAGGCCAAGTAGAGCGGGAGTACCGTTATGCTCAAAATGGAGCAAGGTTTTAAAGGCATCGCGCATAGGGACAGCAACAGCACCAAATCGTTCGCGAGACAGATTTAGAAATCGTTCAAATCTTTTGTTGTTCAGCGGCTTGTAAACACCAAGGAGCTTGTGCTTTATGCTATAGCTTGCTAGGGTTAGCAGTTCCCAGTTGCTGTAATGACCTGCTGCAATAATAACGCTGCGCCCTTGATTATGGTACTTTTCTAGTACTTCTGCATTGATGAATTTACAGGTTTTAAGGGCTCTTTCTTTGCTGGCATGTAGTAGAACAAAGTTCTCTAGAAATAGGTCGCACAAATGGGTGTAGAATTTCCTTTCGATGGATTTGAGTTCCTTAGGTGTTTTTTCTGGAAACGATTTTTTAAGATTGGTGGCTACTACACCACGCCTGTACCGTAGTATGTAGTAAAGTACAAACTTTACCGCATCGGAGATACCGTAGAGCGCCCAATTGGGTAGCTGGGCTATTAACCATGTAAACGCGTAGAATAGAAAGAAGAGTATCGACCCCATTTTTAGGCGATTTATTTGAGCATAAAGTTGGCAATAATTTCCTGAAAATCCTTGTACACATTGCTATTTGCCGCAACTATCTCCTTGCCAAATATGTGGTTGGAGCCACCACCAAAGTCGGTAACTAAACCGCCAGCGCGCTCAACAATAAGCGATCCAGCTGCTACATCCCATGGTTGAAGGCTATACTCGTAAAAGGCTTCAAATCGGCCGCAGGCAACGTATGCTAAATCGGTTGCGGCGGAACCAAGGCGGCGCAAGCCATGCGAATGGCGCATAAAATGCTCCATTGTTCCAAAAAAGGGTTTAATGCGGTCGTAGTCGTAGTAGGGGAAACCCGTAGCAATTAGCGAATCGCTTATTTTTGCTTTGTCCGATACGCTTATCCGCTTTCCGTCCATATATGCGTTACCTGTTGCAGTAGCCCAGAAGCACTCGTTTAGCCCAATCTCGTAAATTACTCCTAGTAGGAGCTTGTTGTTTTCCATTAGCGCAATGCTTACGGCAAAGGGAGGCAGGCTATGAATAAAGTTGGTGGTTCCATCAAGCGGATCGATAATCCAGTTTAGACCCGACTGGTTGGGTGTACCAGTTCCCTCCTCGGCAATAAAGCCTGCTTGCGGAAGGATTTTCCTAAGGCCATCAACAATTAGCTGCTCCGAGCCTTTGTCCACATACGAAACAAAGTTATGAAGTCCCTTTACCTCAATGCTATTGCTGTTAAACTGATTGCGCTCTTTACGAATGAACTCGCCAGCCTGCTTGGCAATGGCAACGGTTTGTTCGCACAGTATATCTAAATTCATTGCTAGTTCTGCTTTAGGGTAACCTGCATGGTTTCGTTGCTAGTTACCTGTTTGTACTCAACTTCAACTACCTTACCAATAAGGGCTTTGTTGTACTCCGTTTCAACCTTTATGTAGTTTTCGGAGAAGCCGTGCATTAATCCTCCCTTGCGTGTGCTTTCAAATAGCACTTTGCCTGACCGGCCAACATTTGCATGGTAAAAATTCATGTGCATGCTATCACTTAGCTCCTTTAATTGCTTTGCACGATGATTTGTATCGTTGGGCTTTACCTTTCCCTCCATTTCGGAGGCTGGGGTGTTTGGCCTTTCGGAGTATGGAAATATGTGTAGGAACGATGGGTTTACCCGCTTAATAAACTGGTAGGCATCCTCAAAATCGGCATCGGTTTCGCCAGGGAAGCCCACAATAACATCAACCCCAATAAATGCGTAGGGCATGATGCGCTTAATGGCCTCTATGCGCTCCTGAAACAGCTCGCGGCGGTAGCGGCGGCGCATTAGGCCTAGAATACGGTTGCTGCCCGATTGGAGAGGAATGTGGAAGTGAGGCAGAAACTTGTTCGATTGGGCAACAAACTCAATTACCTCATCGGTAATAAGGTTTGGCTCAATGGACGAAATGCGGTAGCGCTCAATGCCGTTTACTTTATCCAGTGCTTTTATAAGGTCTAAAAAGGTTTCGCCAGTTGATTTCCCAAAATCGCCTGTGTTAACGCCGCTAAGAATTACCTCTTTTGTTCCGCTGGCTCCGATGGCTGTGGCTTGCTCAATTATTTTTTCGATGGGCATGTTACGGCTTTTCCCGCGCGCTAGGGGTATGGTGCAGTAGCTGCAATGGTAGTCGCATCCATCCTGAACCTTTAGGAAAGAGCGCGTTCTGTCGCCCGATGAGTATGCGGGCAGAAAATCGGATACGGCATCTATATCACAGCTGTAAACCTTTGCAGTGGCCAGCTTGCGGTTATCGTTAATCAGCAGCGGCAGGTTAAACTTATCCGAAGCCCCAAGCACAAGGTCAACGCCCTCTATCTCGGCAATCTCTTCTGGTTTAAGCTGGGCGTAGCAGCCAACCACGGCTACAAAGGCGTTGGGCGATTTGGTTATGAACTTACGTATAGCCTGCCGGCACTTTTTATCGGCATGCTCGGTTACCGAGCAGGTGTTAATTACGTAAACATCGGCACCGTTATCGGGTGAAACCCTTTCGAATCCCATATCCTGAAATTGCCTTGCAATGGTTGACGACTCCGAGAAGTTTAGCTTGCAACCCAGCGTATAGAAAGCAACTTTTTTCCGCTCCATTCCCTTTTCCCTTTATTTAGAATGTGCAAAAATAAGAAAAAGTATGGAGTAAGGCAGTGTGTTGCCTTTTGTTACTCCTAATTTGCGTTAAGGGCTATGGATTTTCCCAGCGGTACTTACCTTACGTGAAAGCCCTGGCTTGCCATTTCTGTTGCTCGGTAGCTCTCGTAAAGATTTGGGTTAAGTGGGTAGTCCCAGCAGCCCTGTCGGTGGTGAATAGTGCCTCCAAAGCCCGTTTTAAAGCGGTAAAGTCCGTACATGGGGTGCTCCGGATTTGGTGTGCCAGATATGCCAAACATATCGTACTCGGCACAGCCAGCAGCCTTAGCCAGCTTTATGGCCTCCCATTGCAGGGCGTAAGGACCCATAAAATTGCGGTTTACCGAGGTTGATGCACCGTAAAGATAGGTTGCCCTTTCCTTTGACAGTGCTAGGAACATTCCCGATAGGGGCTCGCCGTTGGCCTCTGCAATAAGCAGCTTTACCTGTGCTGGCGATAGGGTATCGCTAGCGCTGGTTTGTAGCACGTTGCTAAAGTAGCTAATGCTGTCTAGCACAATCCTGTTTCGCTCGGCTGTTTGCTGGTACATGCGGAACCACGAAGGGAGCTCTTCTGGGGTTGCCTCCCTAACCTGAACCTTTTTTCTATGTGCAAGCCCTATGTTGTAACGCGTTTTGGGTTTCATCTTTTGCAATAGTGTATCCTCATCGGGTGTTAAGTCTAGAAAAACGGTGTTAGAGGGGAGTATGTCGGTTGGTGCTTTGCGTAGGTTCCAGTGGGCAGAGCCAATGTTCATCCTAATTTCCTGCGACTTGGGATCGGGTGGGCCAAGCCATTCCCCTTTGGACGTGAAGTACTGGCTATCGGTTGCCCAAATAGATTTCCAGTTAAGGTCGTACCTAATAAGGAAGCAGGTTTCGGGGAGGTAGTGCCGTAGCCTTTCCGATAGCTCCTCAAGCCAGCACCCGCGGTCGTCGTCGTGCGGAAGCGCTTCGGGGCCGTAGGGGACGTAGGCTATTTGGGCATTATGCCCAACATCCTTAAGGGTGATAAGAATATCGCCAGCAGTAATTTTGTGGTAGCCATTCTCGGCAGAGTAGGGTAGGGCTGCTAGGCTGTAGTTACTATCAATATTGATATTGTAGGCCTGGGTTCTCCAGCCTTGGCGCGATTTTACCTTTGCCCAAAAGGCGGTTTGCTGTAGTATGGGAGTTGGAAGTATTTGCTGTGTGGGCTTGGGTTCAACATCAAGAAGCATAACTCTTTTCTTTGAAATGGGATAAATGCAAAAGCATAACACAGGGAAACCAAATGGTTGCCTGCATGTACTTTCGAAAACTAAAATTTGTGGGTTGATATGCGGAATAACAATCCGCCACGAGGTTAGTGAAACTATCCTCGTGCTAGTCGGGGTAAGACTCTAAGGCGGCTTATAAGAAGTGTTTTACAGCGCATGTGACGTAAAATGCGCCGCAAAGGTAAGGTTTTGTATAAACTAAAGAAATGCTATTGAGCATGTTACTCTTTGGTTTTGCCTAAGATGCAACATGTTGCTGTTATGTGGAGGGGAACACCAACGTTACGGTAGAACCCTTTGTATGGTTGTTTTTTATATCAATCTCCCCGTCGTGAGCCGTCATTATTAGTTTAGCCAGTGCCAGCTGTAAGCCGCTATCCTTATCAACAGGATCGGCTCCTGGAGCAAAAAGCTTGAACTTATTCTCAAGAGCTCTTTCGGAGAAGCCTTTACCATTGTCTATAAACTCGCAAAGTGTACTTGAATCGGTTTTGGATACTTTAATCTCCACCTGACTTCCTGTTTCTGAGTACTTAATGGCGTTGTCGAGAATGCTCTCAAAGCAGGTTTGCAGAAGGAACTCATTGCCTCTAACTATGGGGACATTGTTAGGGGTGCTAATTTGCAACTTAATGGATTTTTCGGCAATGGTATTGTTAAGGGCGCTTTTTGCATAATCAATTATCTCACTTATGTTTAGGTTGCTTGAGTTAAGTGAGCGCTGGGTTGTTCGTAGTTCGGTAAGTAGCAAACTGGTTTTTGCAAAGCGTTCCAATCTGATAGCCGAAATTTCAAGGTAGTGAATCCAATTAAAGAGGTCTGAGTCCTGAAGCTGATCTTTCAAGAGTGTGGTAAAACCTATAATACCGTTTAGTGGCGTGTTTATTTCGTGGCTAATAATACGCAGGAAGTCGGTTTTTGCCTCGTCAAGTGCATTAAGCTCTTTATTGGCGTTTTGAAGCATCAGGTTGGCTTCCTTAAGTTCTAGTGTACGCTCCTGAACCCGTTCTTCCAGCCATTTGTTCACCTCTCTTAGCTTATCCTTGCTGTACTTTAGCTCAATGTGCGTGTTTACCCGAGCAAGCAGCTCCTCGGTGTTAAATGGTTTGGATATATAGTCGTGTCCTCCGGCGTTAAAGCCAGTTACAATACTATCGCTATCGGTGTGGGCTGTAAGGAAAATAATGGGAATGTCCTTTGTTTTAGGGTTTTTTCTGATGGATCGGCATGTGTCGTAGCCGTTTAGGCGGGGCATGTTAACATCAAGCATTATTAGGTCGTAATCGGTTGTTTCCTCAAGAATATCCAATGCTTGCTGTCCATCGGTGGCAAAACCAACGCTATAGTTAGCTTTCCGTAATACGTTGCCAATTACTTGGATATTTTTAGGGTTGTCGTCAACAGCTAGAATCTTAAAACGTTTGTCAGTTTTCATTTTTCTTTACCTCCATTTGTGCTTTTAAATGTTCAATAAACTCTTGAAATTGGTTTAGAGCGATCATTAGTTGCTCAATGTCAAAAGAATCAGCAAAAACTGCTATGTCGTTACCTAGTTTTACTAGATAGCTTTGCTCTGTTTGAGTGCCAACACGTTTAAGCTCATCACCAAACAGCTCAATCTGTTCAATTTGCTGGTTTTTAAGTGCTGTTTCGTAAACAGGGAATAGCTCTTGTTCCATAGCCATTAGAAGCTTTTGGAGCTCCTTGTGGCTTAATGTGTTTAGTGCGGTGGTATTTATTCCGTTGTTTTTCTTTGGTGGCGTTATGTTTAGCTTGGATTCAATGTACTTGTTAAGCGTATTCACTAGAGCCGAAACATCAATGGGCTTTAGTAGGAAGTCGTTGAAAAGGGTAAGTGAGAATTGCTCCTTAAGCACTATTTTTGACGATGCCGAAATGGCAATTATTGGTGTTGTACCTATCTCTCTTATTTGCCGTATTCTTTTGGTGGCTTCGTACCCATTCATAATGGGCATACGCAAATCCATTAGTATAACATTGGGTTTGTGCTCAATGGCCTTTTCAAGTGCAACTTTACCATTCTCGGCCTCTATGGTGGTTATCTCCGTTTTTTCGAACAGGTCTATAAGTAGCTTACGATTCTCTTCATTGTCGTCGGCAATAAGAATGGTGGCAGGCTTAAATTGCACGTTTGTGATGTCGAAAGCTGTTTCGTCGTGCTTAACATCGTCGGCATTGGCAACTTGTATGTTGGGTAAAACTATTTTGAAAGTACTACCCTTGCCAACCTCACTGGTTAGGGTTATGCTACCGCCCATGGCCTCAACCAGCTTCTTGCTAATGGTTAGCCCTAGTCCTGTACCTCCATACTTCTTCTCAATTTGTCCCTCCTGCTGGCTAAATGCTTCGAATATTAGCTCCTGCTGCTCTTTGGGAATTCCTATGCCAGTATCCTCAATGGAGATAATAAGATCCAGCTGTTCTTTGGTGCAGTTGGTTTTATCAAGTGTAATAATAACGCTGCCCTTTTCGGTGAACTTAATGGCGTTACCTATTAGGTTGAAAAGGATTTGTCTAACCCTAGTCTCGTCAAGCATAAGGGCATGTGGAATAGATTTTTCTATCTCAATGTAAAGCGCAACGTTCTTTTCTGATGCTCGTTGGTTAAACATCAGCTCAATTTCCGATACCAGTTTGGTTATATCAATTGGCTCTTGCTGTATTATAACCTTGCCCGACTCTATTTTTGAGAGGTCCAGAATATCGTTAATAATTTTGAGCAGATTTTTTCCGCTTGTTCTAATGGAGTTTACCTGCGAGTGTTGCTTTTTGTCCGTAACCGAGTTAAGTAGCAGCTCGGAGAAGCCAATAATGGCGTTCATTGGGGTTCTAATCTCGTGGCTCATGTTGGCAAGGAAAAGGCTTTTTGCAGTATTTGCCGATTCGGCTTTTTTCTTCGCCTCTTCAAGTTCCATTTGAATTCGCTTGATGTTGGTAACATCGAGCACCGAGCCCAGCACCAGTTCAACCCTACCATCGTCCACAATGGGTTTTGCCGACGATATAACATGTGCGGTGGTTCCGTTTTGGCGCTTTATTCTTAGATCGATGCTAAATGGCTGTAGCTCGTTCTGTAAAAGGTCCAGCTTTTCTAAAAGGGTGATGCGATCCTCCTTAAATATGTAGTTAAGGTACTGACTAAACGTTGGGTTTCCCTGGCTGAGTTTTCGCCCATGAATTGCAAATGTTTCCTCGGACCAAATGAGCGATTGGCTTTTGGGGTAGTACTCCCAGTTACCCATATTGCTCATTTTCTGGCTCTCGATTAGCTTTTGCTGACTAATGTAGAGCTCGCGCGTGCGCTCCTTAACCATGTCCTCAAGCTCTTCGCGGTAGCGGCGCAGTTCCTCCTCGTGTTTCTTACGTACGGTAATGTCGTTCTGTATCCCCACGTAGTGGGTAACAACTCCGCTCTCGTTGTAAACAGGGGCAATGTATAGCTCGTTCCAGAATAGCTTGCCGCTTTTTGTATAGTTGCGAAGCTCCACACGGCATTCTTTTCCTTTTTTTATGGCATTCCGAATGGTTTCAAGGCCAAGCTGATTGCGATCCTCTTTTTGGAGTATTCTGCAGTTCTTGCCAATAACCTCCTCTTGCTTGTATTCGGTGGTTTTCTCAAAGGCCTCGTTTACTTTTATGAGCGGCATGTCGGGTTCGCGGGCATCTGCAATGGCCACACCATGAGTCGATTTGGCAAAGGCTCTATCAAGAATTCGTGCTGCTTCCTCTTGTTTTCTAATTTGGGTGACATCTCGGCCTTCCGCAATAAGAAGTATTACCCTATTCTGGCTATCTTTTATTGGCGTTATGGATAAATCGATGGTAACCTCAATTCCATCTATGCTTACTATATCAGCATCGTAACGTATAAATTTCCCGCTGCACGCTTTTTTTACCGCATCCTTAATTAGGTTATAGGATTGCTCGTTTTTGCGCCAAACGTTGGAATCCCAAAATGGTTTGTCTTGTAAATCGAGTATTGTAGAGCCACTAAAGGTTAACGCACCTTGGTTCACTTCAATAACGTTTCCATTACTATCAAGTATTCCAATAAAGGAGAACATGCTGTTAAATATGGCTCTAAAGCGGGTTTCGCTTTCGCGGAGAGCGTCTTCTACCTTCTTCCTATCGGTAATATCCTGAATAATGCCGTGTATTGTAATTGGCTCTCCTTTATCGTTCCTAATAACTTCGCCTCTATCGCCCCATAGGGTTCTTATGAATCCATTGGGCCATTTTATTCTAAACTCGAGCGGTTGGGGTTTTATGTCGCTTTTGGCGGCGTTATTCCATTCTACAAGTGCCGATACATCGTCGGGGTGTATAGAGCTGGCAATGATATCACCAACCTTACCCACAAACGACTCCCTTTTGTATCCAAATACCTCATAAAGTTCGTCGGACCAAATTACAGTATCTGTCTTTACATCCCAAATCCAGTGACCTAGGTGTGCAATGGCTTGCGATTGCTTTAGGTTTTGTTCACTTTCCTTAATCGCTTTTTCCGCCTCTTTTTGTTGTGTAATATCCTGCAAGAGGCCAACCATAAGTTTGTCGCCAGTAAGTGTGTTCTCGGAAATAAAACCTTCATCTTTTATAACGATGTAGTGCCCCTTTTTATGCCTAATTCTATACTCAAACTGGTACTTGGATTTTGATGATATTGCTACTTCCCGCTGTTTTAGGAACTCATCTCTGTCGTTTGGGTGAATAAGGTTAAGCGCATGAGAAAAGGAGTCAATGAGTTCACTTGTCTTGTAGCCTAGAACCACCTCTAAGCTGGTTGCCCACGTAATTTCGTCTGTAGAGAGATTCTCCTCGTAAGCAACTAGTTTTGATGCCGC
>DHVO01000218.1 GCA_002412705.1 Bacteroidales bacterium UBA5206
GTTGCCGAGGTTACAACGGGAACCGGAGCGCTACAAATAGACCGCTTTGCGCAGCAGCGTATAGTAAAGGTGCGGGCCGAGCTAAACGGCATATCGCTTGGCGAGGGTCAGGAGCAGGCTAAGCAGATACTGGCTGGCATGGATATCCCAGATAGCGTTGAGGTTGAGCTTAGCGGTCAAACCAGTGAGCAGGGCGACTCGTTCTCCGATTTGTACCTAATCCTTATAATTGGTATCCTGCTGGTTTACATGGTTATGGCGGGTCAGTTTGAGAGTTTCCGCGACCCATTTATCATTATGTTTGCCATACCTCTAACTTTTATTGGTGTTGTTTGGGCTTTTAAGCTATCGGGGCTAACGCTTAGCGTAACCACCTTTATTGGTGTGATTATGCTTATGGGTATTGTGGTGAACAATGGTATTGTGCTGGTTGACTATACCAACCTGCTTCGTAAGCGCGGTTATAGGGTTTACGATGCCGTTCAGGAAGCCGGACGAAGCCGTTTGCGCCCAGTGCTAATGACCTCGCTAACCACCATACTGGGTATGTTACCCATGGCGCTTAGCCAAGGGATGGGACGTGAGGCCTACTCACCGCTAGGAACAACTATGATTGGAGGCTTGTTGGTATCAACGCTAATTACGCTGCTTGTGGTTCCAACCATCTACGCAGTATTCCATAGGGATTAGGGTAGATACGGCATCAGCAAAAACATCAACTTAACAACTCAGGTAATGAAAATAATATACTGCACCTGCAACGTAAGCGTAATAGAATCGCTGCTGCAAACTCTAGACAGTTGTAACGTGCGCGACTACCAGATAGTTGAGCAGGTAACCGTTAAGAACAAAAAGGGCGACCACCGGTTCAATAATCCGGTGTGGCCAGGCTTTAACTCGGCTGTTATTATGCAGATTAGCGACGACGATAAGGCCAAATCCGTTATGGCGGCCGTAAAGGATATGAACCGTACCGCCTTTAACGATAACGAGCTGGTAACCGCCTGCATGTGGACCATGGACGACTATTTTTTTGATTGATAGGGAGGAACACCGAATTGGTGCAATTTTAGTGCTTAGTGCGTGCGGAGTTTAATGTCTGTTATGTTGCTAATGCTATTATTCGCCAATTCGGTTTTCAACATCCATTTTCTGATGCAAAACCCTGATGATTTCAACGATGTTGTGTTTTGATTTTTTGTAGAAAATGATGTGCGATTTAACTACTGTTGCTCTGTACCCTTTCTTTATGTAATCAACAGATTTGCCACTTTCAAAATTCTCTGCAATATATTCTATCTCGTCTAAAATTAAATTATAGTATCTATCGGCTTGTTCCTGCGACCAGTTTTCATAGGTATACAGCCATATCTTTTCAATATCTTCGCTTGCCTTCTTACTAATTAAGAACTTCATTTCTTGAGGTGTTTGGCGTGAAGTTTTTTAAGATTTTCTGTTCTATCAAAATCTTCAACAAGTCCGCTCTGTTCCCCTATTTCAAGTTCTTTAATCAAGGCTTTATACTTGTTCTCCTCGTTTTCCAAAAGGCGAAGTGCAGTCCTTATTACCTCACTAACAGACGAATACTTTCCCGAAGAGATTTTCTCATTCACAAAGTTCTCAAAATATTCTCCTAGTAGTATTGATGTATTCTTTGCCATAGCTGTAATTTTGCTACAAAATACCAATTCTTGGTATTCGCTCAAAATTTCAGAGTGATTTTTTGATGAGTTTACTCTTGTGGACTTATTCTTATTTGAAAGGGATGCAGTGAGTTACAGGTTTAGTGTTCGCTTTTAAAGGCTCATTAAAGGTTCCATTAATCCAAGAGTTTTTCATTCCATGCACTACATCATATTCCTACTCTCCTTTCTATCTAAAGATTCCCCAAACCCCAAAACCGCTTCCACTTTTTAGTATCTTTACACGTTCGTACCTCAAACAGAAAAGCCCTTAAAATCAGTGATAGACCAAGTTACCGTAGATAGGATTATTGGCGCAGCCGATATAGTAGAAGTGGTTCAGGACTACGTTTCCCTTAAGAAACGTGGGGTGAACTACTTAGGCAACTGCCCATTTCATAATGAGAAAACGCCATCGTTTACGGTATCGCCGGCAAAGGGTATTTACAAGTGCTTTGGATGCGGAAAAGGGGGTAACTCCGTTTCGTTTATCATGGAGCATGAGCACCTAACCTACGTTGAGGCGCTTAAGTTCCTTGCCAAGAAGTACCACATTGAGGTTGAGGAGAAGGAGGTAACGGCCGAGGAGCTAAAATCGCGTAATGAGCGCGAAAGCCTTATGGTTACTGTTGCTTGGGCACAGCGTTACTTTACAGATATTCTGCACAAGCACACCGAGGGCAAAAGCGTGGCTCTTAGCTACTTTAAGGAGCGTGGCTTTAGGGACGATATCATAGAGAAGTTCCAGCTTGGTTACTGCCTTGAGCAGCGTAGCGCCTTCTCAACTGCCGCTCAGCGCGAGGGGTATAAGCTGGAGTACCTTGTTAAAACAGGGCTAAGCGTACAGCGAGAGAACGATGCCTTCGACCGCTTTATGGGGCGCGTAATGTTCCCCATTCATAGCATTAGCGGGCGCGTTATAGCTTTTGGTGGGCGCATAATGCGTAGCGATAAAAAGCTTGCAAAGTACATTAATAGCCCCGAGAGCGACATCTACCATAAGAGCAACGTACTGTACGGTATTTACTTTGCCAAGCAATCCATAACGCAGCAAAACCGCTGCTTGTTGGTTGAGGGTTACACCGATGTTATATCGCTTCATCAAGCTGGTATCGAGAACGTGGTGGCCAGCTCAGGCACAGCCCTTACCCCGGACCAAATTAGGCTAATTAAGCGCTTCACCCCAAACATCACCATGCTTTACGATGGCGATGCTGCGGGTATAAAGGCATCGCTTAGGGGTATCGATTTGGTGCTTGAGGAGGGACTCAACGTAAAGGTTGTGCTACTCCCCGATGGCGAAGACCCCGATAGCTACGCGCGCTCACACAGCGCATCGGAGGTGCTGGACTTTATTGCCAAAAACGAAACCGACTTTATACACTTCAAAACCCGCCTGCTACTTGACGATGCCAAGAACGACCCCGTTAAGAAGGCCGGTTTAATAACTGATATTGTTCGTACCATCTCGGTTATTCCCGATAGTATTACCCGCTCCGTTTATATCAAGGAGTGTAGCCGAATGCTTGATATTGATGAGAGCATTCTCTACACCGAGGTGGGTAGCCAGCGCCGGAAGAAGCTTGAGGAGGTATTTGGCCGCGTTAGGCAGGAGCCAGAAGCAAAGCCCATTACGCCAAGCGTTCCCTCGTTTGTATCGGAGGTGTTCTGCGAGGAGCAGGAGAAGGAGATAATCTACTTCCTGCTAAAGTATGGGCACAAGGTGCTTTTCCAGCTCGATAGCGAGAACCTCGAACCCAATGAGCGTGAGGTTACCGTTGGACAGTATATCATTGCAGAGCTGATGAATGATGAGCTCGATTTCCAGAACCTGGTTTACCGTAAGGTATTCAATGAGTACAAAACGGTAATGGAACGCGAAACGCAGGTGGATAATCGTTACTTTATCAACTTTCCCGACCCCGAAGTAAGCAGCGTTGCCGTTGACATTCTTGCTCAGCGCCACAGGCTTAGCCGTATTTGGGACAACCACCCAAGCAACGATACCGATATTGTTGATTACCTAAACCATGCCATTCCCAAAGCAATAATGGTTTACAAAAGCAAAATTATACAAATGGCAATAAACAACCTCCGCAATCAATTGGGCACACTGAGTAAGGAACAAATTGATGAGCAGCGCGAGGTTATGCAGCAGATGGCCAACCTAACCAATTTAAGGGGAATTCTGTCCAAGGAGCTATCTAGGATTTTGGTGTAGAGAACACTAAACCGATTTTAGGTATTGAGCAGCAGACATCACTGGTAGCTTAACTTTTTGAAAATCCTTTAGATTTCTTGTGATAATAATCTCGGCACTAGATTCAATTGCGGAGTAGTACTGTAGCGCATCTTCAAAATCCCTAAATTCATTGTCGTTAAGTGCTAGCCCAATAATCTTTTCATCAAGGCTTAGAACATCAACAATTAGTTTGAGTTTACGTAGTATTTGCTTTGCCTCCTCAGCCTTCTTCGACTGCAGCAGTATATAGTTTACGTTGGCAAACGATAATGACGATACGCACAAGGTAAGCTTTTGCTTATCGGCTAAGGTAAATAGCATTGCTGCCTCAGTATAAAAGGGCTCTCGTTTTGCCAGTAGATCAATAATAATATTGGTATCAATAAGTAATTTTTTCATCTGACTATTACTTTTTTATAAAGATGCAGATGGAACATTCAAAGAATATTGGAACACATACAAAACTTAACGTCGGTCTTGAATACGCTATTTGTACTTCTCATCAAGGTGTTGTGAGTAGCTCTTTTTATATTCAAAACCCTCATCAAGGTCTATTACACCACTTAAGCTTTTCACCAAGGGTGATATTTCAACCTTATCGTCATTCTGCGTTGTTAACGATTCAAGGTAAGCCTCTATCATTTTAGATAGGCTAATATTGTGATTCTGAGCAAAAATCTTTGCCCTCTCAATCACTCCTTTATTTAATCGTAAGGTCAATTTTGTTTCCATAGCACTTATGTTTACGTACAAATATAACAAATACATACGTACATGTCAAGTTCTTACGAATGTGTTTATTATGCTTAGTGATATTTATATTTCATCATCATTAAGCAAAACAAGTTAGGTATAGCTAATAAGCACGCTGTTTTACTCACCACCATTCACTGTTTCACACATATAAATTGTATTTTTGCAAACATACTTTAGGTGTTTAATGTTTAGGCTTTGTAAGTGCCTCGCATATAATATCTAGCATCTAACATATTTTTATTATGGATATAGTAGTAAGCGGAATACGCTCCACCGGAAAGCTGCACCTTGGTAACTACTTTGGTGCCCTTAAGAATTTTATTAAGATGCAGCACGAGAATAAGTGCTACTTCTTTATTGCCGATTACCACTCGTTAACCACCCATCCAACGCCCGAGAACCTTCACGGTTCGGTTAAGCAGGTGCTTGCCGAGTACCTTGCGTGCGGGCTTGATCCGGAGGTGGCAACCCTTTACATACAGAGCGATCTTCCCGAAATACCTGAGCTATACCTCCTTCTAAACATGAACGCTTACCTAGGCGAGCTGGAGCGTTGTACATCGTTTAAGGAGAAGATACGCAAGCAGCCCAACAACGTAAACGCCGGATTGCTTACCTATCCTACGCTTATGGCTGCCGATATCATTATTCACAGGGCGCATAAAGTGCCTGTGGGTAAGGATCAAGAGCAGCACCTTGAGATGACCCGCACCTTTGCCAATCGCTTTAACAGGCTTTACAACGTGGAGTACTTCCCTGAGCCTGTAGCGTACAACTTTGGCGAGGAGCTGGTAAAGATTCCTGGGCTTGATGGCTCTGGTAAAATGGGCAAATCGGAGGGTAACGCCATTTACCTATCGGATGACCCTGAAACCATTCGCAAAAAGGTGATGAAGGCTGTGTCCGATAGTGGTCCAACCGAGCCAAACCAGCCAAAACCAGAGGCCATTCAGAACCTGTTCACCATAATGAAAGTGGTTTCTACTCCTGATACCTACGCCTACTTTGACGATAAGTATAATACCTGCCAAATTCGCTATGGCGATTTAAAGAAGCAGCTTGCAGAGGATATCACCCGCTTTACCGATCCTTTCCGCGAGAAGATTGAAGCTATTTTAGCCGATAATAAGTACTTACGCGATGTTGCAGAGATGGGAGCAGAAAAGGCTCGCCAAAGTGCTCGTCAAACTATTAAGGAGGTTAGGGATATTATTGGATTTAGGCGGTTCTAATGATTGCGGTCTATACCAAACAAAATAAGAAACCCCAGACAATCAATGTCTGGGGTTTTGCTTTTAAATCCTTTAACCTTTCACTTTTAACGTTTCATCTCGCCTAAGGGCGAGACAGGCTCTTTAGCGTTCTAAGCTATCTCCCAATCAAATCCATCCTTTCTATCGCGAACGGTAACACCCATTTCGGTGAGCTGGTTACGGATACGGTCGGAAGTTTCAAAGTCCTTGCGAGCCTTAGCTTCAAGGCGCATGGTTAGTAGCATATCTATTAGCTTGCCAGTAAGCTCCGCTTGCTTAGAGCCACCGCTCTGCTCATCAACAATACCTAGCACATCAAACACAATGGCGCGGAACTCCTTGGTAAGGGTTTCCAAATCGCTTTGCGTAATCTTCTCCTTACCCTCGGCAAGGGAGTTGATGTTGCGCACCCAGTCAAATAGCACGGCTATGGCTATTGGGCTGTTTAGGTCGTCGCTAAGGGCAGCAAAGGCACGTGATGGAAGGTCGGCTACATCAACAGTTGAGCTGTCGGATGGCTTAATTCTATCAAGCATACGGTTAGCCGCCATTAGGCGTTGTAGTCCCTTCTCGGCAGCCTGAAGCGCCTCGTTAGAGAAATCCAGTGTTGAGCGGTACTGCGCTTGTAGAATGAAGAACCTGATGGTCATTGGGCTGTAAACCTGCTCAAGCAGCTTGTGGCTGCCGCTAAACAGCTCCTCAAGGGTTATGAAGTTACCCAAAGATTTTCCCATCTTCTGTCCGTTGATGGTAATCATGTTGTTGTGCATCCAGTAACGAACGGCCTCGTGACCGTGTGCTGCAACGCTTTGGGCAATCTCGCACTCGTGATGAGGGAACATAAGGTCCATTCCACCACCGTGAATATCGAATGGCTGACCAAGGTACTTGGTGCTCATGGCAGAGCACTCAAGGTGCCAGCCTGGGAAACCGTCGCTCCATGGCGATGGCCAGCGCATAATATGCTCTGGCGATGCCTTTTTCCAAAGGGCAAAGTCAACGCCGTTACGCTTCTCGTTCTGTCCGTCTAGTGTGCGGGTGTTGGAAATCATCTCCTCAATGTTCCTACCCGATAGCTTGCCGTAGTTGTGCTTAGCATTGTACTTCTCCACATCAAAGTAGATTGAGCCGTTGCTCTGGTAGGCAAAGCCGTTGTCTAGAATCTGCTTCACCATCTCAATTTGCTCAATGATATGGCCCGATGCGCGTGGCTCAATGCTTGGAGGTAGCACGTTAAGCTCCTTCATGGCATCCTGATAGCGCAGGGTGTAGTACTGCACAACCTCCATGGGCTCAAGTTGCTCAAGGCGAGCCTTTTTGGCGATTTTATCGTCACCTGCATCGGCATCGTTCTCAAGGTGACCCACATCGGTTACGTTACGCACGTAGCGTACCTTGTAGCCCTGATGGGTTAGGTAACGAAACAGCAAATCGAAGGTAATTGCGGGACGCGCATGCCCAAGATGAGGATCGCCATAAACGGTTGGACCGCAAACGTATAGGCCAACATGTGGCGCGTTGTACGGTTCAAACTCCTCCTTCTTACGCGTAAGCGTATTGTATATTTGCAGCTTGGTACTCATAACGTATTGAGGTAAAATCTGTTTTAAGAGTGCAAAGGTAACAACCTGCGGCAGATATAGCAACTGGTGAAGGGAAAATGTGGGGGCACTCTAGTGAGGGTGTAATGGGGAATTTTTCTCGCAAAGGCGCAAAGGGGTAACCCCTGACAGGGTTTGGAACCCTGTCAGGGGTTTTTGCCTAATCTCCTTTACCCTAAATCGCCACAAGATTTTGTGGCGCTACAAATACAGGGATTGATGTTGG
>DHVO01000077.1 GCA_002412705.1 Bacteroidales bacterium UBA5206
TAACGCCAGCCTCTGTTAGGGATTGTACCACGCCAATCCAATCGGTGTTGTAACCCGTGAGAACGCCATGGGAATTTACAATAGTGTTAACGGCACCAATGGCTTTAGCTTCGGGCGATAGGGAACCGAGCAAACCAATTAGCTCCTCCTTAAAAGGGGCGGTAACGTTAGCTCCAGAGATATTTAAATCACTAATCACCTCCAAAATATCGGAGGCCGACTGGGGACGAATTCTGGTGTAGAACGCATCAATCCCCATTCCCTTGAATACGGAACGGAATAGCTGTGGACTTTTGCTGTGAAGTATGGGGTTGCCAAAAACGGCAAAAAGAGATGACATAGATTTAAGACTAAAAGTTAAAAGTTAGAAGTTAAAGGAGAAAGATGTTAGATGTTAGACGTTAGATTTTAGACAAAAACACTAATTGCAGAGCTCCTTATTTAAACACAACAAATGAATTCTAAAAATTAAAAATCAACGCTTTTGATTCAAGATTCGAAGCAACGTCCAAATCCTTTAACATTTAATCTCGCCTAAGGGCGAGACAAGCTATTTCACGTTTTCACTCCTTATATCCTACCAAATGAAACAGCTCCTGAAGCTGCTCCTGTGTTAGCTGCCCTGGTGCAGTTTCCTTGCCAGCAATGGCAGCAAAGGTGAATGGCGCACCAAGTATTGGCGCAGCAATTCGTGATATTTGGCCACCCTGCCCCATCCCAATTGCCACAATGTTAGCATACTTGGCGTATAGCGATAGGATTTTGGCATTATCGGATGGGAGGTTTACCATACAGGCTATTTTGGCGATATCGGCACCCGAATCGAAAAGAGAATCGGCAATATCATACAACTCCTTACAGGTTGGAGTACTTGAGTAGTTGTGGTACGAGAGTATCACCCTTCTGTTTAGCTCCTTAGCCCTGTTTACAATTGGGAGTCGCCACTCTGGAGTGGTTTCCATCTCCAAATCAACAAAAGCAGCACCCCAATTCAGGGCATGTATTAGCTGCTGCGCCCTCTCCTGCTCCGATATTGCGCCTGCCCTATACGTTGCAATAAGCGCACCGTGGCTGGCAAACACCTCTGCGTACTGCTGGTTGGTGAGGTTTAGCAAATCCATCCTTACCTCGGCCAATGGGTACTTTTGCAAAGTATCCATAAGCTCACTAAACGACAGATTAGCAAGGCTTACACAAATATTACTGGGCAAACTCATTGGCAAATGCTTTAATTTCATCAATCTTAAGCAGCTCAACCTTTACGCTTCCAATCCCCTCCATAAGAACAAAATGGATTCCATCCTGCTCCCTCTTCTTGTCGCGTAACAAAGTTTCAAAAATAACCATAGGATTAGCGGTTGTAACAATGGGCAAGCCAAGGTCGGTGAGCAGCGCAATAATCCTATCGTGCTCAACCTTGCTCAGGTATCCCTTTTTTAGGGAGAAACCTGCAGAAAAGGCCATGCCAATGCTAACCGCCTGTCCGTGGGGCATACCAGTAACCTTCTCAACGGCATGACCCCATGTGTGCCCCAGATTTAGCTTACGCCGGATACCAGTCTCACGCTCATCGGCAGTAACAATATCGGCCTTGATGTTAACCGAGCGGTTCACCAAAAAGGTCATTATGGTTTGATTAAAGGCCATGATTCCCGATTTGTTCTTCTCCAAAAAGCTGAACTTATCGGCATCGTATATTAGGGCATGCTTTACCACTTCGGCAAGACCGTTGCAGTACTCATCCCTGTGTAGGGTACCCAGAGTGCTTATATCGCAAATAACAAACTGAGGCTGATTAAAGGTTCCCACAATGTTTTTAAAACCATCGAGGTTAACGCCATTCTTACCGCCTACACTAGCATCAACCTGAGAGAGCAGCGTAGTTGCAACAAACCCAAAGCTAATGCCGCGCATATAGGTAGAGGCCACAAAACCAGCCAAATCGGAAACAACGCCGCCGCCTATTCCCACAATAAAGGAGCTACGGTCGGCACCCTTATCAAGCAACCACCTAAACACGTTGGTTGCCGAGATAAAGCTTTTAGACCCCTCGCCCGGTTCAATGGTGTAAACCGGGAACGCAGGGAAACGGCTGCCGTAATGAGCCTCAACATTTTTATCGGTGATGATAAATACGTTTTCGGATGGGATGTACTTGCTTAAATTATCTATTGATTCACCAATATAAATGGTTGAATTGCCAGATAATCCGTTTATTACAACTTGCTCCATGGTGGTATCATTTTGAAGATATAAAGTTAACCTGTTTTTCTGATTTTGCAGGCTTATTCTGCACAAGAGCTTGCTGCACTAAGCACGATTCTTTGTGAATGCTAGAGAATAACCGCTTCACAAACACTGGGCGCAAACCCTTTCCGCCACCCTGCTGCACAACCCTACTAAGAACCTGATTCCACCGAACCTGCTGCAAAACAGGCAAACTATTGGTTCTCTTTATATTGGCTATCTGTTCCGATAGCTCCATCCTATTAGCCAAAGCCCATATTAAGAGGTCGTCCATGGAGTCAACTTCGGAGCGCAACTCGGCAAGAAGCTCCTCGGGCAGCGCAAAGGAGTGCTGCGTATCCTGCAATGCGCTAAGCAGCGCAGCAAAGCTATCGGGAGTAAGTTGCTGCTGCGAATCGCTAAGCGCATGCTCTGGCGATGGGTGCACCTCAACCATAAGGCCATTTAGCCCCTGCTCCAACCCGCGCTGCGCAATTATTGGCACAAGGTTACGCCTTCCGGCGATATGGCTTGGGTCGCAAATTATGGGCAGGTTGGGCATACGCTCCTTTAAGCTGGATGGGATGCTCCAGTAAGGCTGATTCCTAAAAATGGACTTTCCCCACCACGAGAAGCCCCTATGTATTGCGCCCAGCTGCGTTATGCCCACCCTCGCAAAGCGATTTATGGCACCCTCCCAAAGGTCAACATCGGGGCTAAGCGGATTCTTAACCAGCACGGGGATATCCACGCCACGAATGGCCTCGGCAATCTCCTGAACCGTAAACGGATTGCTAACGGTGCGTGCGCCAATCCAAAGCAAATCTACCCCATGCTTAAGCGCCTCGTAAACGTGACGCTCATTGGCAACCTCCGTTGCCACGGGAAGCCCCGTTTCCCGCTTAACCATGGCCATCCACTTTAGCGCCTCGGCACCAACACCCTGAAACGTTCCTGGCGATGTGCGCGGCTTCCATACCCCAGCACGGAAATAGTGCGTTCTGCCATCGGCGCGTAAGGCTTTTGCCACATCCAGCAGCTGCTCGGGCGATTCGGCGCTGCATGGCCCTGCTATTACTAGCGGATTCCCGGTGGATACCCGCTCCGTAAGACTCTTAGTTAAACCATTTACTATCATCACTATAATGTTATTCTGTTATACATTTTGATGCTCACCCATTACGCGCCTATCAAAGACTCTACGGGTTGCGTGTGCGCTGTTTATTAAAGATTTAAGGGCATTCGCATCGTTAACGGCCAATGCATCGGCAATTAGCTGGAGCACAGACTGCATCTCGGCAACCAGCTCCTTGATATTGTGATTATTCTGCTCAAAGATGGGAATCCACACATCGGAAGGGCTACAGGCCAAGCGAGTTGCAGAGCCAAACCCAGAAGCGGCTAGGTTTTGCCAGCCATCCTGCCTAAAGCCATGCAATGAAGCGTAGGCATAGGCCAGCAGCTGAGGGAAGTGCGATACCAGAGCAACACTAGAATCGTGCTGCTGGGCAGTGCAGAAAAAGGGGCGTGCGCCAATCTCGGCAATAGTGGTACACACCAGTTGCAACGCCTCCGTTGCGCTTTGCTCCTGATTGCAAATGGCAAAGGGTTTTCCGTGGAATAGCAGGGCATCGGCACCCAAAGCGCCGCCGCTCTCCTTACCAGCCATGGGGTGTGCAGCAACAAATGCCCCCCTATTGCTATGCGTGGCCACAGCGCTACAAATGGCCGCCTTTGTTGAGCCTAGGTCCATTACGATGCAATCGGCTGGGATAGTGCTCAGCAGCTGTGGTAGCAGCGCAATGGCCGCATCAACGGGAGTTGCAACCACCACTAGCTTTGAGCGGGACACCGCATCGGAGAGTGTTGCCACTGCATCAAAAGCCCCAATGCTGAGCGCCTGCTGAGCATTCGCCTGCTGCAAATCGGAACCAAAAACCCAGTGCCCATTACGCCGCAGCGCTAATCCCATTGATGAGCCCATTAATCCGGCACCAATTACTGTTACATTCATAGCTACACTGGTTTAGCGAATTATTTCAAAAGCCCATGAACGCCTAATAGCACTAGCAAATGTTTCAACAGGGGCGCAAAGCGATATGCGTAGGAATCGCTCACCATTTGAGCCAAACACGCTACCCGGCGCTAAAAAGATTCCCGTTTGCCGCAGTATCTCTGCCGAGAAGGAATCGGAATCGGCTACATAGGGCGGAATGCGGCACCAAACAAACAATCCAGCATGCGAGGCCACCACCTCACAGTCCAGCTCGCGGGCAAGCCTAATGGCCAGCTGCTTACGCTCCTTGTACTGCTGGTTAAGCGATACAAACCACTCATCCCCCATGCCCAAGGCCGCCGCAGCCGCCAGCTGAACTGGCAATGGCATCCCCGATTCCATGTTAGACCTAAACCGCTCTACCAGCCCAATAATCTGCGGATTTCCCACCAGCATCCCCACACGCCAACCGGCCATGTTGTACGATTTGCTAAGCGAGTTTAGCTCCACGGCAACCTCCTTTGCCCCCTCAACGCTAAGAATACTAATGGGATTCGGGTTTAGGATGAAGCTGTAGGCATTATCGCTACAAATAACGATGCTATGCTCACTGGCAAAGGCAACCAGCTCCCTAAACAGCTCAACAGAGCCCGCTGCACCCGTTGGCATGTGCGGATAGTTTACCCAAATAACCTTAACCCGCTTTAGCAGATTTGGGTCTAGCGCCTTTAGGTTAGGGCAAAAGCCCTGCTCATTGGTCATATCGTACTCAACAACCTGGGCGCCAGCCAATCGTGCGGCAATGGCATAAACGGGATAACCCGGATTGGGAACCAACACCACATCGCCATCGCCAAGCAAAGCCATGGAAAGGTGCAGTATTCCCTCCTTTGAGCCCATAAGCGGTAGCACCTCGGCAGGGGTATTTAAATCAACACCAAAGTGCTGCTTATACCACCTAGCAATGGAATCAACCAAAATCCTATTTCCCCTTGATGCCTGATATCCGTGCACATTGGGTTGTGCCGCAGCAGCGGTTAGCTCATGCTGCATTGGTGCTGGCGGGGGTAAATCGGGGTTACCTATGCCAAGGTTGATAACATCAACGCCCTGCTCCCTAAGCCAGCTGAGTTTCTCCATTTTTTGCGCAAAAAAGTACTCGGTAGTACCCTGTAATCGCTTTGCGATATCAACATTCATGATTTTGTGTTTTTGATGATTCTACAGATGAGCCCTGCATTGCCATTTCAGCCTGAGGATAAACGCCCATAACCCAAAGCGAAGGCAGGCTGAGCGAGAGCCGGGAGAGCATGCGCTTTGCCTGTTCCATGGTGTCAAAGCAGATATCGGCATGGAAAATATACTCCCACGCGTGCCCCACCATGGGTAGCGATTGTAGCATGGTTAGGTTGGCGCCAGAGTCGGCAATATGGTTAAGGACACCCGCAAGGCTGCCCGGCTGGTGCTTTAGGGCAAAGGCGATGGTGGTTTTTACGGCAACATCGGAGGCAATTGGCTGATTTATGGGGCTAAGCACAAGGAATCGGGTAAAGTTCTCCTTGTTGGTCTCAATGGATGGAGCAATAACATCCAAGCCGTAAAGGTTTGCCGCCGCCATGCTGCCTATTGCCCCTACGCCCCTAAGCGAATGCTGAGCAATATTGCGGGCGCTAAGCGCAGTATCAATGCTCTCCACCACAGACAGGTGCTGATTGCTTCCCAAAAAATCCTTGCACTGCGCCATTGCCATGTAGTGCGACTCTACCCGCCTTAGGCTGCTGAGCGTTTCGCCCGGAAGCGCCATTAGGTTTTGAGTAATGCGCAGGTAAACCTCGCCTATTACGCTTAGCCCCGACTCGCGGATTAGCAGAAAATTGGGAAGGATACAGCCCACCAGCGAGTTCTCTACGGCCATAACGCCATAGTGCGCCTTACCCTTTACTACCGAGTGCACCAACTGCTCAAAGGTGGCGCACTCAACAAGTTCGGCACCTTGCGGCCAGTACGACTCAACGGCCTCCTGATGGAAGGCCCCTTGGTAACCCTGAATTGCAACACGTTTTTTCATAACCTCCTTAAAATGAAAAAGGCCCCCGATTTGGGAGCCCTTCTGTTAAACTTCTGGTTTTGGTATTCACACAGCAGTATTGGCTCCCGAGTACTCTTGGAAGAAATAGTAGTAGTAAAAGCCAAAAAATAAAGCACTTGCCGTGTGCATAGTTCTAATATGGTATTAACAAAAAAAGGCCCCGCAGTGCGGGGCCTTTAATATTATGGTTTGTAAGAGTTACATCACTTTAGTCCACACTATTGCCAGCCCCTTTATTGCTAAAGAAGTAAAAGTAATAGGCGTAATATGAACGGGTCAAAATCATTTTGTGCAGTATTTGAGTGCAATGATACAAACTTTTGGGAAAGATATCATCAAACCCAATCACTTTTTCTAACAATGCAAAGCAACATGATCGAGCCAGTTAAAGATCATCCTTTTGCCCTCTTGGGTTAAAATGGATTCTGGATGAAATTGCACGCCGCAAATATCCAATTCCCTATGGCTCAAAGCCATTATACAACCATTGCTATCAATTGCATTTACCTGCAAACAAGGCGGAAGGGTATCCTTCTTAACCACCCACGAATGGTATCTTCCTACCACAAATCTATCGGGAACCCCATTAAAAAGGAAATGCTTATTGCCAATGGAATCAATGGCAGAGGCCTCTCCATGGTAAACCCGCTCTAGGTTCTCAAGTTCACCACCAAAGGCCTGTGCAATAGCCTGCTGGCCAAGACAAACGCCTAAAATTAGTTTCTGCTGTTGATATTGCTCAATTAAAACTAATAGGTCCCCCGACTGGGATGGTAATCCAGGTCCTGGTGAAAGGATAATGCCATCATAGGACCCAACTGCACCAAAATCTATAGCATCGTTACGATAAACATCAACCTCACAATTTGGATACTCCTGAACGTAGTGAACCAGATTGTAGGTAAAAGAGTCATAATTATCGATTACAAGGATACGCAAAGCGCTATAAGTATTAATTATAACCGTATTGGTAACACTACTTCTTCATCTGCACTATTGCCTCGGCAGGATTCTCCGCCTTAAAAACAGCATTACCAGCAACCAGCACATCGGCACCAGCATCAAAAAGCGCCTTAGCGTTACCGGTACCAACGCCACCATCAACCTCAATAAGGGTATTGCATCCCTTGCGGGTAATCATGGCCTTTAGGCGCTGCACCTTAGAGTAGGTGTTCTCAATAAACTTTTGACCGCCAAAACCGGGGTTAACGCTCATTAGCAGCACCAGGTCACAATCGGTAACAATATCCTCAAGCACCTCAACCGCTGTATGTGGATTTAACACAACACCAGCCTTCATGCCCAGCTCCTTTATACGCGAAAGCGTACGATGCAAATGGGTACACGCCTCATAGTGAACGGTAATAATATCGGCACCCGCATCGCGGAAACGTTCTAGGTACCTATCTGGATCAAGAATCATCAAGTGCACATCTAATGGCTTGCTAGCATGCTTCTTAACCACCTCTATAACGGGAAATCCGTACGATATGTTTGGAACAAACATCCCATCCATAATATCAAGGTGAAACCAATCGGCCTGGCTATTATTAACCATTTCGATATCGCGCTGCAGGTTGCCAAAATCGGCAGATAAAAGCGATGGGGCTATTAAACGGCTCATGGTGTAGTTTTTTTGCAAAGGTAAAAAAGGAATCTAGACCTACCAAAAAGGAAAAACCCCGAAAAATCGGGGTTTAACCTAGATAACTTTTTAATATTTTGCTGCGTGTAGTTTGCTTTAACCGCTTAATGGCCTTCTCTTTTATTTGGCGCACTCTTTCGCGGGTTAAGTCAAAAACTTCGCCAATCTCTTCCAGTGTATGCGGATGTTTGCCGTTTAAACCAAAGTACAAGCGAATGATATTGGCCTCGCGTGGTGTTAAGGTTGCTAAAGCACGCTCAATCTCCTTGCGTAAGCTGTCGTTAAGTAAGCCTCTATCGGGCGGAGGAGAGTCGTGGGAAAGCAGCACATCGTACATGTTTCCATCCTCATCCTGGGTAAGTGGGGCATCCATAGATATATGCCGACTCGAACTTTTCAGTGCCTCCTTAATATCATCGGGAGCAATTTCCAGAACATCAGAAAGCTCGTCAATGGAAGGTTCCCTCTCGAAAAGCTGCTCCAGTTCGGTAAAGGCCTTATTGACCTTATTAATGGATCCTATCTTGTTGAGTGGAAGCTTTACAATACGAGCCTGCTCGGCAAGAGCTTGAAGTATGGACTGTCGAATCCACCACACAGCGTAGGAAA
>DHVO01000095.1:0-11583 GCA_002412705.1 Bacteroidales bacterium UBA5206
GCACCAAGGCTTACCTTAGGGGGGCGTTTAACTAGATATATTGCTTATTATATACCCGTTACCTCGCGAATCAAAAAGTCAATAATGATATGACAAAAGAAGATATAATTGAAAAATTGAATGAGAGCCAAAATAAAAGTGACGCTCCAGACGAATTTGAAATTGCATTGACTGATGCCTTTAATTTTCTTGGTTTTAAGGCTAAGACAATCGGAGGAAAAGGTGATACAGATGTACTTTTGACAGCGAATATCGGAAAAGAAAGTTATAAAGTAGATGTTGATGGGAAAACAAGTAAGAAGGACATCATTCAAGATGCACAAATTAATTGGCCTTCACTTAAGGACCACAAGTTTAAAAACAATTCAGATTTTGTTGTTGTAATCGGCCCTGGATTTGCAGGCGGAAACTTGGAAAAACGTGCCAAAGATTTTGAGATAGGACTTTTAACGACAAATGAATTAGTTAAGATTGTTGAGGCTCATTCAAAATATCCTTTTACGCTTTTAGAATTGAAGGATTTATTTGCTGAGTTTGGTTCTCTCTCTGAACAAGTAAATGACTTGATAAGTCAAAATCAAACTCGAAGAGATTTTTTAGAAAAGTTTAAAACGATAATTGAAGAGATAGAAAAACTTCAAAACACACGGTTAGGATATTTCACTTTTGAGAGTTTGGCTGGACGAGAAAAAATTCAAGAATTAGAAATAGAATTAGAAGATATTGAACATGTAATACAACTATTGAAAATACCCTTCATTAATGCGATAAAGGAAATTGAACCGAACAAATTCGTATTTACACTTGAAAAAAAGGACTTGTCGAATACTTTTTTCCAAATTTCATTACTCGTTGGAGAGAAAAAATCTGTATTGACAACTACGGAAACAAAAGAAAAGGAAGTTGTTATAGAAAAAATAGAAGAAACTAAAGAAAGAGTTTTGGGAACAAAATATTTTCAATGGCAAATTCAAGACTCGTCCATCATTGCAACTGCAAGACAAGAAAATCCTTATGAACACTACTGCCCGACAGACCATTTTAAAACAATACTATCGAAAATACTTGAAGCTTTTGAACAACAAAACATAATCAATAACGACACTATTTTTCAATTATTAGTTGACAAAGAATTGTCATCGAATAGAGTATTCAAAGGAAAAGCCGAGGAATACAAAATCCGTCTTACACTTGGTATTCTTGAATTAGAAGGACTTCTAAAATGGACTGGTTCATTAAGACCGATTGAATACACTTTAGAGAAGCCGATTACTGAATTGAAAATGTGGATAACAGAGAGGATTTAATAAATACGCATAGTAACAAAGGGTATATGCCATAAGAGTTTCAGGGGGGTGCGAAGGTCATAAATCCGTTGGACTTTTTGTGTAACTTGATAGGAAATCATACGCAATTCCTTATTACCCTCACAATCTGACTGTTGCGCCATCAACAGAAAAACAAAGGCGGATGAGAACTCATCCGCCTTTGCTATACTATTAGATTATAACCATCTTTCTATCTCTGGTTGTTCTTTGCATCAATACTCAGAGTAGCGTGAGGAACGGCACGTAACCTCTCCTTTGATATCAACTTGCCAGTTTCGCGGCAAATACCATAGGTTTTGTTCTCGATACGAACCAAGGCAGCCTCAAGGTGTTGTATAAACTTTTGTTGGCGTTGAGCCAGTTTACCAGCCTCCTCCTTTGAAAGGGTTGCAGCACCTTCTTCTAGCACCTTAAAGGTGGGCGAAGTGTCCTGGGTGTCGTTACTCTCACTCATGGTTATGGCGCTCTTCAGGATTTCATAATCCTTACGGGCCTTGTCGAGCTTCTGCAGGATTAGCTCTTTGAACTCCTGAAGCTCTTCGTCTGAATACCTTGTTTTTTCTGCCATAACTCAAAATTTTGTCTAAGATAGCTAAAAAACTGAAATGTTAACGGAGAAACGCCAAAAGACGAATTAGGCTAAATTTTTTTGTCCGCTTTTGCAATGTAACTCCTCTATTCCAAATGTTTACGCTATACGTTAATTTATACTTTTACAACCTTTATTGCGGTTACAATATCGGTATCGAGCTCAACGCTTGTACCAGAGCAGCATGGCATTGCCTCGGTAAGCGTTATTTCCTTTGCAAGGGTTTGCCCTGCAATGTAGTCCTTGTGAGCCATTACTGCACTGTTAATTGCTTCGTGCTTAAGAATGGTCACGTTTATCTTGTCGGTAACATCAAAGCCTGCATCCTTGCGTAAATTCTGGATACGGTTGATTAGCTCACGGGCTATACCCTCCATACGTAATTCGTCGGTAACGGTTACGTCTAGCGCAATGGTTAGCTTACCCTCGTTGGCAACTAGCCATCCTGGGATATCCTCAGAGATGATATCAACATCGGTAACCAGTAGGTCAACCATACCCTCGGCGGTGTTAAGGCTGTACTTGCCCTCACGCTCAATGGTTGCAATATCCTGCTGGGTCATTTGCGCAACGGCTGCCGATATGGATTTCATCATCTTGCCGTAGCGTGGGCCTAGCTCCTTAAAGTTTGGCTTAATCTTCTTAACCAGTACACCAGCGGTATCGGTTAGGTACTCAAGCTCCTTTACGTTAACCTCGTTTAGGATTAGGGTTTCAACAGCCTTTAGGCGGGTACGGAAGTTCTCATCAAGAACAGGTACCATCATCTTTTGTAGCGGCTGGCGAACCTTGATGCTAACCTTACGACGAAGTCCAAGTACCATTGAGCTTAGGCGCTGTGCTATGTCCATTTGCTCCTCTAGTGCCTTATCAATAAGCTCGGCGTTAAAGGTTGGGAAGGTTGATAGGTGAACGCTTCCGTCCTTATCGCGACCGCTAATTTGGGTAAGGTCTAGGTAAAGCTGCTCGCTGTAGAAGGGCGCAATTGGAGCCGATAGCATGGCAACGGTTTCCAAACAGGTGTAAAGGGTTTGGTATGCAGCAATCTTATCCTTATCGTACTCGCCACCCCAGAAACGCTTGCGGTTTAGCCTTACATACCAGTTGCTTAAGTTCTCCATTACAAACTCCTGAATTGCTCTACCGGCACGGGTTGGCTCATAGCTCTCGTAAGCATCGTGAACCTCCTTAACCAGTGAGTTTAACAGAGAGATAATCCAACGGTCAATCTCTGGGCGCTCGGCAACAGGAACCTCTGCCTCCTGATAGGTAAACCCATCAACGTTGGCGTATAGAGAGAAGAACGAGTAGGTGTTGTAAAGAGTGCCAAAGAACTTACGGCGAACCTCGTCAACACCATCAATATCAAACTTAAGGTTATCCCATGGCTGCGAGTTGGTTATCATGTACCAGCGCAGTGGGTCGGAGCCATACTGCTCAATCACCTCAAATGGTTCAACGGCGTTACCTAGGCGCTTACTCATCTTATTGCCGTTTTTATCGAGCACCAATCCGTTTGAGATGATGTTCTTAAAGGCAACAGAATCGAAAAGCATGGTTGCTATAGCGTGAAGGGTAAAGAACCACCCACGGGTTTGGTCAACCCCTTCGGCAATAAAGTCGGCAGGGTAAACCTCGCCAAAGTTCTCCTTGTTTTGGAACGGATAGTGAACCTGTGCGTATGGCATAGCACCAGAATCGAACCAAACGTCGATTAGGTCAGTCTCGCGCACCATTTTTTGTCCGGTTGCCGAAACAAGTACTATGTTATCAACAAATGGCCTGTGAAGGTCAAACTTGTTGTAGTTATCGTCGCTAAAATCGCCCTCGGTAAAGGTTGCTAGAGGATTGCTACTCATGAAGCCCGCTTTAACCGATTTCTCGCACTCGTCCTTAAGCTGAGCCACGGAGCCAATGCAAAGCACCTCGCTCCTATCCTCCGATACCCATACAGGAAGCGGAGTTCCCCAGTAGCGTGAGCGGGAAAGGTTCCAGTCAACCAAGTTCTCGAGCCACTTACCAAAACGGCCAGTACCTGTGCTGGCTGGTTTCCAGTTAATGGTATCGTTTAGCTGCATCATGCGCTCCTTAAGCGCGGTGGTGCGGATAAACCAAGAGTCAAGAGGATAGTAAAGCACTGGCTTATCGGTTCTCCAGCAGTGTGGGTAGCTGTGAACGTGCTTCTCTATACGGAACGCCTTGTTCTCCTTTTTAAGCACAACGCAAAGGTCAACATCAAGGGATGTATCCTCTTCGGTTAGGTTTGGATCGTAGGCATTCTTAACAAACCTACCTGCAAACTCACTGTAAACCTCAACGTTGATGTGGTTAGCCACAAAGGTTTGATCGATATCCTCTAAACGGTAGAAACGGCCTTGCCTATCTACCATTGGCTCTGGGCTATTCAACTTATCGCGAAGGATAAGCGGTGCAATGCCTGCGGCTTTTGCTACGCGGTCGTCGTCGGCACCAAAAGTTGGTGCTATGTGAACAATACCAGTACCATCCTCGGTGGTAACGTAGTCGCCACCAATGGTGCGGAAAGCATCGCCTTCTGGCTTAACCCAAGGGAATAGCTGCTCGTAGCTAACGCCAACCAGCTCGCTTCCGGCATACTCAGCAAGGATACGGTATGGCAGCTTCTTATCGCCTGGCTTGTACTCATCAAAGCCCTCGTTCTCATTCGCAGCGTTGAAGTAGGCAGCAAGCCTATCCTTTGCAAGGATAACAACAGCAGGATCGCCACTATATGGGTTAAAGGTTAGCACCTTTACGTAGCGGATATTTGGACCCAAAGCCAACGCAGTGTTGGATGGAAGGGTCCAAGGAGTGGTTGTCCAAGCTAGGAAGTACACATCGGCTGATGAGTCGGCAAATAGGAACTCCGACTTATCGTTACGAACTGCCCTGAACTGAGCAACTACGGTGGTATCCTTAACATCGCGGTAGCATCCAGGCTGGTTAAGCTCGTGGGTGCTTAATCCGGTACCTGCTGCTGGCGAGAATGGCTGAATGGTTTTACCCTTGTAAAGTAAGCCCTTATCGAACAGCATTTGTAGTAGGTGCCACAACGATTCAATGTAACGGTTATCGTATGTGATGTATGGGTGTTCCATATCGACCCAGTAGCCCATTTTGTGGGTAAGGTCTTCCCAAACATCGGTATATTTCATTACCTCCTTGCGGCAGGTGTTGTTATACTCCTCAACGGAGATGGTTTTGCCAATGTGCTCTTTGGTGATACCCAGCATTTTCTCAACGCCAAGTTCAACTGGTAGTCCGTGCGTATCCCATCCCGCTTTGCGGTGTACTAGGTAACCCTGCTGGGTTTTGTAACGGCAAAAAATATCCTTAATAGTACGGGCCATCACATGGTGAATGCCAGGCATTCCGTTAGCAGATGGTGGACCTTCGTAGAAAACGAAGGTAGGCCTACCCTCACGGGTTGTTAGGCTCTTGTGGAAAGTGTCGTTCTGCTCCCAAGTCTTTAACACGTCTTTGTTAACCTGAGACAGATCGAGGCCCTTGTACTCTTTAAATTTCGCCTTCATTTATTGATATTGTTAAACAATTATATGTCAGCAAGCTGCTTGCCTGCTCAATTTTTATAGGGTATTAGCTTTTGCTAAGTAATAGCACCCTTCAAACAAAATTTCACAAAGATAGATTTCTGAGTAAAAAAAAACAACTATAAGAGAGGGAGATGAGGAAGTTTGAAGAAGGAAGAGGAAGGTGAGGGAGTTCGCTGGAGTTAATCGGAAGGAGAAGATGGTTAAAACCCTAACCTGTGAGCACATTTAGAATCTGTGCTATTAGTGTTCTTTTGAAAATGGACTTGTCTGTAACCTGTAACTGGTCACCCAAAACAAATAAGTAGTCCACGTAATCTAGTCAGAAACAAACTCCAATTTGCGGATATTTGTAAAACCTATGCTATTTGTGCTCTATCCTAAACCTTAACCACAGCAATAGCCTTATCGCGGTTCTTATAGTACTTATAGAGAACCCATAAAATTAGTAGTACATATAACGCTACAGCGCTAATTTGCAACCACAAAATTTGTGTGAAATAGAGGATATTCGACAGGAAAGGAATAGCGAGGATAATATGAGAACTCGCAACATATCTATCACGGTAAACCTCCAGTTCTGAATGCCCATCAAGGCTAATTGTTTGTTTTGGGAAGCAGCTAAATAGCTTATCCTTAACTTCAATATCTACAGTGGTAGTTAAAACTTGGATTTCTACCCTATCATTCTGTCCCAGCTTAGCAACTAACTCTCCATTAATAAAGACCTTAAAGTTACTCTCGTCGTAGTACTTCTCTTTGGCTTTAGGGCGGTAAAGGGTTAGTGTTGGCATAAGTGTTTGGTAAAATGAAATTTATATACTTCTACAAATCGTCTATTATCTTCTTAAGAAAGCGGATAGAGGTAAGGCGCTCTAAATCGATCCTAAAATAAAAAGATTGCGAAATGAATCCAAATGTAAGGATAATGAGCAGCCCTGCTCTTGTTAAATCTATAATGCCCTCACCAAAACTTGGGTAAATCCTCCAATAAAAAGAACTCCGCAACAAATTAAACTCAGCATTGCATTACGTAAAAACTGCCGCTTAGCAAAAACAATTATACTGTCTATCTGCTCCAAGCTGGTAATGCTATTCAATCGTTTCGATTTTATTACAAAGAAGGTTGTGCGTGAGTTTAGCTCATCAATTTGCTTTGCAATACTTTGCTTAATGCTAATATCGGTCATAGTTGTCTTGCTCTTATATATTTATCTTGCCCAAACAATCATTTTTAAGACCAACCATACAGCAGTTCCAAGAACGGCCAAGAATAGGGCAACCCTAGCCCTTCCAGAATCCTTACCACTGGCGACAATGTAATAAATATAACCATAAACTGGTACTACAAAAGACATCACAATGTAAAGCCATGCAGGCATTCCGCCACGTTGCCTTGTTTGGACCTCTCGTTTCGATTTCTGATAACTGGTGGACTTGTACATCTTTTAGAATCTTAATCTGACTTATCTTTTGAGAACTGTTGGTGAGATTCTTAATATTTCTCCCGGATATTCATCGTTTCTCATATAATCATAAAAAACCCCCTCCAATTTATCGGTAGCATGAACATTAATAACCAGCTTAGAATCAGAAATATTACAATCATTGGGATAAGAGAAGAAAACGGTGTCCCGACTCTGCTTCCATGTAAATTCACAGGAAACCGAATCGTCATTACCCACTCTAAACCCAGTCCCATCCCTAAAAATAACGATGTTCTTAAAAACTTTATCAGTATCCGTATTCCCAAGGTAACCCGAAAACAGGTAAAGTGAAACTTGATCTTGGCATCGCCACATTCCACAGATACTATTGCCCTCATTCTTGGAGCATCCCAAAGCAAAAAGAGCCAAAACAATTAATGCTACGGTATGTAGCTTTACCTTATAAATTTTCATGTGATTAGAAAAAGAAAACGAAGTTAACAAAACAAACCCAACATACACTAGAACTATGCAGATTCTGATCATCTGTCAAAATTAGACCTATTCTATTGATATTCTTTTTATTGCAACGTAACTTGGTTAATTGTAACCCCAAAATCAGTAAGCTATGAAAAAGTTTTTTTTCTTAGTTCTATCCATTGCGATACTAGTGGGTGGATGCGCAAAACAGAAAGCGGAAAAAGAAAAGCTGAACGAGCTAACTGCACTTATGCTAAATGAGAGTCTGAACAAAGAGGTTGTTATGAAGTACATTGACGGTCTAAACAAGAATGACTCATCTATGTACAGGCAACTTTTTGAAGCGGTTTACTCTCCCTCCTGCAAAATCTATATGCCTGCAGGGAATCCCAACTTTGTTGGCTTCAATGAGATTGTGAAAGCACAAAAAGATGTTTACACGGCTATTCCCGATGCTCATTGGGAAATTGTAGATATTGCTGCCGATGGGAATACTGTAATGGCCAGACTTTGGACAACGGGAACTAACACAGGTGCCTTTAATGGCATTCCTCCATCGGGGAATAAGATTGGCTTTAGCAATACAGTAACCTTTAAAATGGAGAAAGGAAAAATAGTTGAACAACTAGAGGACTACGACCAACTTTCCGTACTGATACCCCTAGGTTTTGAACTAGTACCTCCNNATAAGAGTAAAACGAGGGGGTCATTTTATTTGATTCCCCTCGTTTAGATTATCATTTGTAGCAACATAGTTTACTCTTTAGCCCCAATATACCTAGAAACCAAGTTTAGCAACTCCTCTTTGTTTATTGGCTTAGAAATAAAATTATCGCAGCCATTCGCCAATGAATTTTCCCTATCAAAAGGCGTAGAATAAGCGGTTTGAGCTATTATGGGAACATTTGGAGAGTGGGCCTTAATTTTCATTGCGGCTTCGAGACCATTCATCAATGGCATTTTTATATCCATTAAAATCAGATCAATGTTATCATTGCTTAAACAAAAGTTTACCGCCTCTAAGCCATTTCTAACATGGTATAGATTATACTGGTCTTCGAGTAGTGCCTCAAGGTATAAATAGTTAACCTCCTCATCCTCTGCTACTAGAATATTATATCTGCTCACTTTTTTAGATAAAAGGATGTCGGAAAAACTATTTTTACCAATGGCAATTGAAGTTTTGTTTATCATTGGAAGGGTTAAATAAAAAGTAGAACCCTTCCCCTTCTCGGACTCATAAGAAATATCGCCACCCAATAGTTGAGCATTTTCTTTTGATATTGAAAGGCCTAAACCCAGTCCGCCTATCTTCTTGGACATTCCCTTTTCTTCCTGAGAAAACCTTTCAAAAATAGATTTACCACTCTCTGTCCGAATTCCTATACCTGTGTCCTTTACATAAATAATAACTTTATTCGGCTCGACTTTATAACCCAATTCAACAAATCCTACAAATGTGAATTTGAGGGCATTCTCCAGTAAATTGCTGAGAATTTTAAACAACTTAGATTTATCTGTTACTATCTTACTTCCTTCATTATGTAATTCCTTTTTTAAAATCAACTCAATATTTTTCGCTTTCGATTTCAACTCAAATATTGCATACAGATCTAGAAGTAAATCATTAAGAAAAAAAACCTCATTAACTACTTTAACCTGACCCGTTTCTAGCATGGATATTTCTAGAATATCATCAATTATTTTTAAAAGTTGTTGGCTACTATTCTGAATGATTTTTGAATATGTTTTTCTCTTCTCTTCACTTATATCGGACTTTGCGATCATCTCAACAAAACCTACAATGCCATTCATTGGGGTTCTAACCTCATGCGACATGTTTTGCAGAAACTCTGTTTTAAGCTGATTTGCCCTTTCGGCTTCCTCTTTTGCCTCAATAAGCTGCTGCTCAAACCTCTTTCTCTCCGTAAAATCTCTTACTACTGCAACAAGGGCTGGTTTACCATTCCAGTTAGTGCGGCTAATAGAGACTTGCAGATTCATCTCCATATTAGTGCCAAGTTGAACCCCTAGCCACTCTACCATTTGTGGTCTACCTCTCATAACCTCACTCCAAATATGTGGAAGGTTAGAAACATCCTGGTTGGGCGAGGTTAGGTCGTAAACTGTGTACATTGATGCATCCTTACCCTCTAGGTTATGAGTTTGCTTTGCCTTATCGTTTAAAGAGATTATTCTACCATCTATATCGTGAATAATAATAGTATCGCTAATGCTATTAATAATTGTCTCCAGATTCTTTTGCGAAGCCTCAAGGTGCTCCAACTTCTCCTGAAGCTCTGGATAATAGCTCTTATGGAGAGAGTGCTCACCAAGGCCTACAATTTTATCCCTGTATTTTTTCCAATCGTTCTCCATAAGCTACATTGCATCTTTATAAATAACTTCTAAATCAGCCTTGGCAGGAGGTCTGGGGTTTGTTGCATTGCACGGATCGTTAATTGCCTTTGATGCTAACAGAGGGATTATATCAGAGGTAACACCTTTTGATTTAAGCGTTGTGTGTATGCCTAAACTCTTCTTAAATGTAATTAGTGATTCCATAAGCTGATTCTTAATCTGCATATGGGTTGCCGTGGTGTTATCAATGCCAAAGATTCCCGCCACACGCTTATACTTATCAACGGCCAAATCGAAATTAAAATCAACAACGTGTGGTAGTAGAATTGCGTTACACTCACCATGAGGCAAATCAAGGTAACCTCCTAAGCTATGGGCTAAAGAGTGTACGCAGCCTAAACTTGCATTAGAAAAGGCCAGTCCAGCATATAGGCTTGCTAGCATCACCTTCCCTCTTGCCTGCATATCAAAAGGATTTGTGATTGATGTATGTAGATTCTCTTTTATTAAGCCAATTGCTTCTAAGGCGTACAAATCGGTAAAAACAGAGTTTGCGTTGGATACGTATGCCTCAAAAGCATGCGATAGCGCATCCATTCCCGTGCAAGCGGTAAGAAAACCATCCATGCTGGTTAATACCACGGGGTCTATAAGCGCGATATCGGGAACAACAGCCTTACTTATTATGGCAAACTTATAACGCTGCGCGGTATTGTTGATTATGGCAAACTGCGACACATCTGCAGCAGTGCCCCCTGTTGTTGGGATGCACAGTAAGGGTGGTCCTGGTTTACACACCCTATCTACACCCTCATAATCCAGTATATGCCCTTGGTTTGAACTAACAATACCTATTCCTTTGGCACAATCCATTACACTACCACCGCCAATGGCAAGTATTAAGTTGCACTTGTTCTCCTCATATACTCGCAAGCCCTCCATCACCTCAAAATCCCTAGGATTTGGGGATACACCAGAGAATATATAGTACTCTAAAGAATGCTTTACTAATTCACGCTCAATCTCCTTTAGCCACGGAGTTTGCTCAATTCCCTTATCGGTAACCAAAAGGATTCTTCGCCCGCCTATCTTTTTACAGTATAAACCTACCATTAACCGAGAGTCTACACCATAAACAAACTCTGGTGCCACAAACTTTCTGGGACTTAATAAGATTTCGCCTGTCATAGTAGTACTTTATTTGTTACTATCAAACCATCTTTCATAATCAGCATTACATGCATGAATAATTATTAAACGCCTTTTACTATATATGGTTGTATCATCAAACGGATTTTCACACCTAAAACATGCCTACTCTAATAGCATTATCTGGTTATGTAGAAAATTAGCTATTTTGACGAAAAGGGAGATTTCTTTTTCTAACAATCTTTAAGCGTAATGGTAATTGCCATTCCATAAGGCTGCACCCAAACTCCTCAAAGGAGAACCAACAGCTCGATTACCCCTTACCAACCCATATCTTTTTTGTACCTTTGCTGTGAACTAAAAAACAATAACGCTATGTTTTCAGGAATTGTTGAAGAACCTGCAACGGTTGTTGCTCTTGAAAAGGATAGGGAAAACCTACATATTACCCTAAGCTGCTCTTTTGTTGGCGATTTAAAGATTGACCAGAGCATTGCTCACAACGGCGTTTGCCTTACCGTTGTTAGCCACGATGCCGAGAAATATACTGTTACCGCCATTAAGGAGACGTTAGAAAAATCGAACCTTGGCCTGCTAAATGTTGGCGATAAGGTTAACGTTGAGCGCAGCATGCGCATAGATAGCCTACTTGATGGGCACATGGTGCAAGGGCATGTAGA
>DHVO01000095.1:11604-15298 GCA_002412705.1 Bacteroidales bacterium UBA5206
GGTTCGGTATCGGTTAATGGAGTAAGCTTAACTGTTGTGAACTCACAAAAGGGTTCGTTCCAAGTGGCAATTATTCCGTTTACCTATGAGCACACCAACTTCCACCAGTTTAAGGTTGGCTCTGTTGTTAACCTTGAGTTTGATATTGTTGGTAAGTACATTTCTAAGCTGCTACAGCAGTACCTAGATTCTGGATTACTTGGTAAATAGTGCGCATTGCGCATCGGAATAGCAAAAGCGGCGCCCAAATGTTGGGCGCCGCTTTTTGCTTTAACAGGCATTGCGTAGCGCTACTCTCTACAGAGCTCGTTCCTTAGGTTTAACAACTCCTGTAGGCTATTAAGCTCCTTACGTATGCCGCGATGTATTGTAACGATAAGCACAAAAGCCCCAACAACAAAAAACAGGTATATACCAACAAATATGTAAAATGGAAGGTTATTGTAGATTTCGGGTCCCATAAGCGCAAATCCTAACACGTAGCAAGCAACAATGGCTATGGTGTATGGGCCATGAATCCGCCTACGCTGCTTCACAAAGAGCACGGTTTGCTGGGTGTTAAGCAGCGCGCTATCGGTAATACTTATGCCGCGTGCCCTTACCATGCTTACCACCTCAACCACAATACGCAGCGCCAACGAAACAAACATAATCCCAAACCCAACATGGCTTAGCATAAAGCTGTAGCGCATCACAAAAAAGTAGTACAGCGTAATAACCACAAGGGTAACGGCCAAAATTGCCATGTTAAGGATATGCGCAACCACCGAGCTGCGGCGCTTTGCATTCGCTTGCGAAACAATTGCCTCGGTATCTATCTCAACGCTTGGAACCTCGCTCTTGGCCTTGTTCCAAAGCGCTTTTAGGTCATCAATTTGCGTGTTCATTCTGCATTAGCTTTTTAAGAGTTTGCTTAATCCGATGTATCCTAACCCTGATGTTCCCCTCGCTAATACCCATTACATCGGCAATTTGGGCGTAATCGGCCTCATCCAAAACCATCATTATTATTAGCCTGTCAACCTCGTTAAGCTGACCGATGCTGGCGTACAGTGCTCCAAGAGCGGCTTCCGCGGCATGGCTGGTACTATCATCGGTTAGGAGGTGCTCTACCCGCTGCTCGGCATCAAGGCTTACGCTCCGAGTTTGCTTGGTATCCCTAAGGCTCTTCAGGCAGATGTTTACGGTTATGCGGTATAGCCATGTTTTGTGGCTCGATTGTCCCTTAAAGCGCTCCAGCGAGTTCCATGTATTAATAAAGACCTCCTGCGATAAATCCTTGGCTCTACTCCTATCGCCATTAACAAAACCCAAGCACAGCTGCATTACCATTTGGTGATGGTTGGCATATATCTGGTTAAAAAGGCTCAGCTTAGCGCTCATTACTCAAGAAAAGTGTTTAGTTGATTGTAGAACCAATCCGCAGCATCAAACATTACAAAGTGGCGGCAATTGGCAGGTGCAATAGTAATCTGTTTATTGGAAAGATTTGCATACTGCGCCTCAAAAACACCCTTTACCTGCTCGGCTGTGGGGAACGATGCCCCAATCACAAGAGTTTTTGCGGTTACTGACTTTAGGGTATCGCGCAAATCCTGCTTCAGCAAATCGGTAAAGCCATAAACGTAAGTCTTTCTATCCGAAGCCAGAATCCAGCTGGTTAGCATTTCAACCTTATCGGTTCTACTGGTCATGTTAGTAGCCATGCCGCCTGCCATTTGCTGGAAACCCTCACTAGGCATTTGTAGCATCTGGTTGTTGTACGGGCTATCGTACTGCAAGGAGTTGGCAGGCACACCGGGCATCATAAGCTCACGCATACAAGGGATTGCATCAACCAGAACCATTTTAGAAACCCTATCGCCAACCGATGCGGCAATATCAATAGCCAGATTTCCGCCCATGCTATGCCCAATTAGGGTGATATTGGTTAGCTGGTTATCCGTTATATACCGTTGGATATAGGCAGCAAGCTTAGGATACCAAGGCATATCAACAGCAGGTACGCCATCAAACCCTGCGTAGGTAACCTTAATGTACTGGTAGCTGCCCTTAAGGTTAACAATGGTTGAGTCCCAAACCGAAGCGGGACAAGTAAACCCAGGTAAAAGGATAACTGGGCTACCCTCGCCATGAGTCTCAATGCGGATTGCGCTGTACTGCGCTTTTAAACTAATGGCAACAACAAAAAGTAATATGAATAGTGCTATGCGTTTCACGGTATCAAAATTTTTAGTGTTTTGCTGATTGGGCTTCACCGCTTCTACCAAGTACTGCCGGCATGTTGTACTTTGGGTTGCGGCTCCTTTTCCTTTTCAGTTATCACTTTGTACCACGAAGGGTAATTTTGTTACACGCGAATTTCAATTTTCTTTTGATATTCTTTAAAATACGAATTATTGTACTGTTAAGCAGCGTATTACAATATTAAAATCATATTGACTATAGCAATCGGGTAAGGGTAGCGGTTGGTCTTAGCGTTTGAGCGGCAAAATCGAAGCCCTGTATAAGGTTTATGCCTGGTTGCTTGCCCACATCAAATGAACCTAAAACATCATCAAAACCCAAAGCTTTTGCCCCGTTAAGGGTTGCCCATGCTAAAAGTGTAGTAAAGGGAATTTCGGGGTAATGCTCGCTTAGGGTTATCATCTGCTGAAAAACAGAAAGGCTATTGGAACTGGCAAAACTATCGGTTCCCAGCGTAACAACATCATCATTCCTACGCAAAACATCAAGGACTGGAAGTCTTTTCTCTATAAACAGGTTTGATGTTGGGCAAATGGCAAGGAACATTTTGGTAAATGCCGCTCGTAACCTATCTATATCGTCAGGCGTTGCATAAGTGTTATGCACAAACAGCACCGAGGCTGCGTTACACATAAACTGGTTAACAATATCAAAATGGGCTACACTGGGCTGACTAAAAGGTAAACCCCAGCTGCTAAAGAGCTGTGCCAACTCTCCTTTCCGCTGGTTTAGCAGTATAAACTCCTCCTTGCTCTCCATGTAGTGTATTGAGGTAAACTGCTGATGCCAATAGGGTTGCAACACTTCCCACATGGCTGCACTTAGAGAGTAAACAGAGTGTGGCGCGTAACTGGCCTTTGAGGCCAATCTTAGGTTATCAAAGGTTGCTTGAAGATCCTTTAACTTACTGGGCAGACCATCAGTGGCTAAGCCTAGCACCTCAAAAAAGGAATGGTATCTGATTTTTGAAGAAGCCTTAATTGCCGATGTTGCATCGCCATTGCAAACATCGCCAACGGCGGCTGTTCCCTGAAGAAACATTTGCCTATCGGCCGATTTTGCTGCTGCAATAATCTCCTCGAAAGAGGCATGGCGGGTTTGCTTTATCTCACCCACAAAATGAGCTAGCCCCTTATGGGGGGTAAGCACCCCATTTAGATGCGACAACTCTAGGTGACAATGGGTATTAACCAGTCCGGGAATAAGAATCCCACTATGGTACTCCATACTAGGAAGCTCAAGCGAAGCTCCCTTGGGGTCTATTATCTCTGCAATGGTTCCGTTATCGGTTACTACAATAATCCCATTCTTTATGGGTTCACCTGTTACAGGGAAAATATAGTTTGCAGAGTATCTTTTCATTAAGGTTACTCTTGTTCAACCTTTCTTTTAGCTACCATCTCGCGCTTAATCTTCTTTAGGTTTAAGCTTGTGGGCTTAAAGGTTA
>DHVO01000178.1:0-6059 GCA_002412705.1 Bacteroidales bacterium UBA5206
CCTCGCTAAAGGTGACCGTTACGGGGATTACCGACAGGTTGGTGGGGCTGGACACCGTGGTGAGCAGGGACACTGTGGGCGCAGTAATATCGTACTCAATAGAAAACTGGGTTGCGGCATTATTCGTTTCATCACAAACATCTGCTGCTACATCAACTGTAACCAGTCCCTCTGCTGTAGGAGATATATCAAAAGTAAAAACAGGATTCCCAGTGTTATTAAAACTACTAATGCTAGCGTTTGAAATGGTTATTTCACTCTCTAGAAAACCAGTAACAGCAACACCTCCACTAAAGGTTATTGATACTGAAAATGTTCCGTTTTTCGTTGGGCTAACCTCAGCACTGCTAATGGTAACATCTAACTGAGCATGTCCCAATAGCACAGTGAATAGAAGGCATATGGTAAAGATAAGCTTAGTTCTCATAGCTGGTTTTCTTAAGGTTTAAAAAGGAAGAGCTCGGAGTCCATCTTTATGAGCTGCATCATTGCTCCATAATCCGGAGCAGTTGAACCAACAACAAGAAATCCATTGTCGGAAGTGGATAAAATCATTTCAGCATTTCCATCAAAGACACTGGTGTTACCTAGCAAGTTGACGATTTCACCATTGGCACTTATCTGTGATATTGCTAATCCACCGTTAATCTCGCCACAAAGTGTAACCATTCCGTTAGNNATGGAATAGCTGTTCAAATCTATTTTTGCCAAGTAAGCCTTATTTGTAGATTGCTGGTTATATGAAAAGAATAAGCTGTTTCCCATGAGGTAAGCAAACGACAGGTCTTGATTTGAGGTTGATTCTGCATTGTAAAACCTTATTGGCAAACCCTGATTACTTAACTCAGCAACAGCTACATGAGTAACATTACTGCCAATTACCGCATTGTTGGTTCCACAAAGAATTAGGTTCCCGTTGGGCTTGATAAATATTTTAGAGAACCGTTGAACCCCATTGTAATCAAATACGCGTTCCCATACCTTTTCGCCTGTAACGCTGTACTTTGCAACAAAGTAATCGGGTTCAACAGATGAGTTTTGGTAGGATTCCCCTGCGAGGTAGAGCTCATTATTCGCTTCAACAAAATCATTTACAATAACAGAAAATGAACCATCACCTATTGCTATGGTAGATAGCGAATCGCCATTTGTGCCTACAGCTAATAGGAATGATGATATAGTTCCAGTTAAATCATTTTGTGAAGTTCCAAGTACAAGGAGGTTACTATTCAAAATTCTTAACACCCTTGCCTCTTCGTTAGTCTCATTGCCAAAACTTCTTTCCCAAAGTGTATTACCAGCCAAATTGGTATTAACAACATACACCTGCTTCTTTAATCCCGATAGGGTGTTATAACCCACTGCAAAATAGCCATGATCAGTTTGATGCGCAAAGAACCCTTTAGAACCAGCTCCGCCACCAAAGTACTTAATGAAGTTGTTCTTTTGCGAATCGCTCACCTCCTTACTGCATGAGATAAGGGCTATTGCAATCAGCGCCAAAAAGAGTAATCGTCTCATGCTATCGTATTTTCTTAGGTTTGTAAATTGAGAAAACATATGCTGCATTAAAAAAAACCTGATTAACAAAATAGCTATCGGGTATGTAGTAGTATTTCTGGATTAGGTCAGTATTAGAGTAGCGTTGGTTACTTATCATAGGATCAACAAGTCCAAACTTTGCTCCTACGGAAAATTGCAGCTTTGCTTTACCCAACCTTACATTAGCGCCTAAAGAAATAAGGGGTCTTATGTCGTACGTTCGCTGCTGTTTAAGCATATCAACCTTTCCAGCAATTGGGTCCTGAACATTGGTTCTACTCCTAGAAATATCTATGTTAGAAGAGATTAAATAGACTGGTTCCACTCCAATTTTAACAAACCACTTAACCCCAATTAGCTCCTTATTGTAGCGCATGCTTAAGGGAAGTCCCAAATAGATATTTGACTGTGTAGCCGAAGTATTAGTAAAAGGAAATGGAGTATTGCTATAGCTAAACGTTAGATACGAGAATGATATTCCCATGGCTCCATCAAAATTGGAGAAAAGGTTATCTACAAAGGATATCTCCCCGTTTGCACCAAAACCAGAGCTATAGCTGGGCGATTCACCTAAAATGTTATTAACCCCAAAATACTCCTTAACCAGCACATGCGTTGTACTAACACCCAAACCTGCTTCAATTCGCATTATTGGCTCTGTTCTATAGGTGTTATACAGATTAACAAACTCCTTTTGATCGTTGGGCAAAAGAGCATACTCTGGGAACTCCTTTAGAAAAGCAAGCATCACCTTATCGGCCTTTTCGGGCTGATCGCTAAATAGGTATGTTTGAATAAGGAGCTTATAGGCATTGGACTTCTCTTCGCGAGTAAAACCATTGGCAATACAGGGTTCCAACAGCGCAGGAATTTCATCCAAAAGCCCACTATCATACCTACGTTGGGCAAGTATAAGCTGATCGGAACAAGAGGTTTGAGCCCAAAGTTCGGAACTAATGAAGAGTAATAGTAGTAAGAGAAATCGGGTAAAACTAAAGTATTCCATTGGCTTCATTTTTTCAAACAAATAGGTAAAAGCGTTATGCAGAGCCTTAGTTACACGGCTCTGGACTATATGGGATATCCTCTCCCACATAGGTTTTCCACTCCTCTACAGATAGCTTACGTTGCAAATAGGGACAAAAATCGGCTACAAGTAGCTCCACCTCAACGGGATATAGCCTAATATTGCCATTCTTATCTCCAGAAATAACGTACTTGTTATCGGGAGAGAAAATTGTTGCGGTAACCCATGAATCGTGATCATCAAAAACTATAGGAAGTGTATTCAAATCATCTAATCGCCAAAGCCTTAATGTGCCATCATAGCTTGCTGTAGCCATAAACTGTGCATTGGGAGAGAATGCAATACTGGTTATTTTGGCATTATGACCACGCAGAATGCTAAGCTGCTGGCCCGTTTTAGCGTTCCATACATAAACAGCCCCCTGACTGCTTCCAAATCCCGCTACAAGCAGGTTGCGTTGCGAACAATAGCCAAGTTCACCCCAGTTGCTATCCAGCACACGCGCAATATCCACCTGGGATTGGTTTGCCTCGCCCAGATTTTTCAGCAAAACGACAGAACCATCTGATAGTGCAACAAAAAGCGTATTGGTGTTTTTATCGAACTTGGTGGCATTAATTTTAGCATTGGTTCTGTAAACCTCTCTCCCTTTCTGGTTAAAGCCATCAGTAATATCCACTAGCTGATTAAAAACTTGCACTAGCTTTCCATTGGTGGTATAATAAAAGTCCTTTAAATCGAGGGGAATATCGCTATAACTTTGCGTTTCGGCCGTTTGCAAGTTGTATGTAAAGTAGCCAGTGTTGGTTAAGCCAACTAGTTTTCCATCCCGTTCTGCTATTTTAAGGATAATAGACTGGTTACTCAACAAGATTTTACCCGCTTTGCTGTTAAAATCCCAATTAATTAGCATCCCATCGCTACCTGATGAATAAAAGCTATTGTCACTTGTTAGAAACGTTCTAACAATACTTTTATGATCTTCCAGCCTATTAAAGCCATCGCCCTTAAAGTACTTAGTGCTTAAGTATATGGCACGGTATATATCGGGATTATAGGCAATGCCATTATTTCCACTATTAAACTTGTATGCCTGGAATGCCAGTAATCCCTTAAGCAGTGTATCAACACGCATTTGCTGGCTCTTAACCGCCATAGATTGGGCAATGGAAAGCATTCGCCTACGTTCTGCCTCAAGACTTGCTTGCTCTGCAAGACGTTGCTGCTCAATAGCTTTTTGGGCATTTGCCTCGGCTCGTTTCTGCTGCTCCTGTGCTTCTATGGATTTCTCATTGGCAATTACGCGTTGCCTATCGGCCTCGTTCAGGTTCTGCAAGGCTCTTTGTCGTTGAATATCGGCCTGCTTCCTATTCTCTTCGGCCAGTTCCTTTTGGGCTAAGGCCTCCTTCTCGTTCTTCACGGCCAGCTCCCGTTGCCGCTTGGCCTCCTCTGCTTCGGTTTTAGCTATTTTTTCCTGCTCAATGGCCTTATTACTGGCCAGCAGGGCATCCTGTCGCTGCATAAGAGCAAGAATGCCCAAACCAATGGATATCATACCAGCGGTACCCAGAATAAGAGCAACTATACGAGATCGACGAAGTGCCCTTTTTTGCAAGCGAATTTTATTCTGCTCCTCAGCAATGTACTCCTCTTCGCTGGTACGGAGGTAAACCATCGTTCGCTCAAATGCGGGATGATACCTTGCAGCCCAAGCAAGGCTTGGTTTCTGCTTCTCGCGCCAGCTAAGTGCCAGCTGCAAATCGGGAGGGCCCCAAAGGGTTGTTCGTCCCTCGCTGTACATATCGGCCGACTCGGCTAAGCGCAGGTACATTTTTACTGCTGCCGATTCCTCATCAACCCAAATCTTAAGCTTATCCCAAACCCGCATTATGCTCTCGTGCGAAATGTCAATAAGGGTTTTGTCATCTAATGCAACACTTGACGAAGGGGTTAGGAAAGTACGTCCCTTCATTCTAAACACCTCTACAACGCTGATAATATCAGAAGGGGAGCACTGCGCAATGGCAGCCAGCTCTGCAACACTTGTTGGGCGGCGTACACCCCTATTATCGGCTCCTTTCTCGGTAAGCGACTTAAAAATAATCTCACATATACGCTTCTGCTCCACACTTAGCTCATCGTAGGCCTCGTTGGCATGATTAGACAGCGCCCTATCCAACCTTCCAATTGCCTCGTACTCCACGATACCCATTGGGTTGGTGGTTGTTGAGTGATTTGTCCAGTAGTCCCAGGTACGCATAAGCGCGTGTTGTAGCACGGGAAGGTGATCGGGATTGTTACCCATCTCGTTAAGCAATAGCTGAACCAGCTGCTCCGATATGGTTCCACCTCCCACCGCTACTGGCCCTGTTATGGCCATGCGGAAGTCGTTGCGGGTCATTCTGGGAATAAGATAGTTGCTATCGTTAATTAGCTTTGTAAACTCCTGAAAAGGAGAGCAATCGCCAATAAAATCGGAACGCATGGTAATTACCACATAAACAGGCAACTCCACCTGTTTTACAACGCTTACAAGTAGGTTCACAAAATGATCAACCTTATCAAGCGCATTGGCATCTTTACCTGAGTACTGATAACGAAACAGCTCCTCGAACTGGTCAACAAGGATAAGCACATTCTCATCACCTTTTAAATCACTCTGGTTAATTACGTTGCTAATTCCTTCGGCCGATCGGTATAGCAATGCCTGGTTGATATATGCGTCGGCATCAATATCATCGGCACTCTTTCCCTTTGATAAGGTATTAGCTAGAGAGTGCGCAAGGTTACCCACAGGATCTGCGCCAGGACGGGTAATGGTTATATGCCATTTGGAGCGGCCATTGTGCAAAAATCCGCCGTAAAGAATTGGAAGTAACCCACAATAAATTAGCGATGATTTGCCCGATCCTGATGCGCCCAAGATGGCAGAAAATCTGCTCTTTGCTAGGCTTTCTAGTATTTGCTCACTTTGCCCCTCGCGCCCAAAAAAAAGGTGTGCTTCGTTAGGCAAAAAGGGACGTAAACCCGGGAATGGGTTATATACAGCAGTTGTTGTTAAGCCTTGATCGGATAAGGTATCCATTGGCTATCCTATTATTTGTTATACTCCTATTGATTTAAAGCCATTAACGCCTCTTTACTATGGACCACTGAGGTAAAAATATTGCCTTCAACGCTTGTGTTGTTGGTGCCATTCCGCTTGTATAGAATCACCTTGCTAAAAGGAATGGCCAAAGAGACCCCTTTGGATTTTAGTATGTCGTTTGCTTTTACTTCTAACCACTTTTCGTTCTCGCCCGAGTAGCAAACAATGGCAACCTCGGCTTTTGCAAGCATTTCTAAGTGCTTGGAATAGGTAACTCCGTAACTAAGTATGGAATCGGGAAAAATGCTACTAGCCTCAACTTCTAGCCCTTGGGAGCTATGGTCGTGAATAATGTAAACCCTAGCACTGGACAACAACTGAGCGCTGCTTGCACCTGTTGCA
>DHVO01000178.1:6081-15888 GCA_002412705.1 Bacteroidales bacterium UBA5206
TGGACTTTACTGTGTGTGCCCTATCTCGCTGTATGCGCTCTATAAAGGCTTGATTCACCTCATCGGTAATATCGTATGTGGAGGGAATCCAAATAATCCGATGTACATCCTTTGCACTCGTGGCCAAGTACTCCGATATAACATTGCACTGGTGCTCTGTTAAGGATAGCTGCTCATTCCTAAAAGCGATGTTGTAAATGGGTGGTACAATTACCAATATTAGCGACGCTTGGCAAACGAGCTCCTTTACTTGCTGTGTGCAAAGTGTTATATCGTCCGATAATGGTTTGTTGGGCAACACTTCGTAGCCCAGCTCGTTTAGGTCACGAATTATGCTGTCCCTATCGGCGCTGTGGCTAATATCATCAACAGTAACATAAACGTATTGCCGTTGCACCGAAAGAGTTTTAGTCACCTCTAGCTCATTTATTGCAGCAACAATATCGGTGACCTTTTGCCAGTATAGAGCTATTAGCTCCTTGCTGTTGGGGTGTATAAGTCTCAGTTCGCCAGTATCGGCCTGCTTATCCCAAAATAGGAAGGGATGCTTGGTAACCAGCTCATTTAGGGGCGATAAATCTACTGGTGTTATACTTAGCAGCATGGCATTACTGTGCAACAACAACTTAGAGGCATCAGCATAGGATTGGTTCTCAATATCGTCGGCTGCAAGAACAACCAAGGTGTAATCGGCTGGCTGTAAGGAGTTCACGTGAAGAGAAACAGGCAGCCTAAATCGTTGCATGCATTTTTTAAAATCGGCAGCAAAGGAATCTACAAACCGTGCAGCTAACGGGTTGGCCTCATTATAAAAAAGGGAAACACCAATTGTTTTCATACACCTACACTTTAACTCCAATAACTGTAATATCGTCAAGCTGCTCATTGTTACCCATCCACTGGGTAAATGTGGAATCGAGAATTGAGTACTGCTCACTTAATGGCAGCTGATGAATGGACTCCAGAAGTTCCCTAAAGCGCTTGGTCATAAACTTTGAGTTATTAGGCCCCCCAAACTGGTCGGAGAATCCATCGGAGAATACATAAACCATATCCCCTTTGCTAACCTCAATTTGCTGTGCAGAGAATTTACCCCTAATCCCTTTAAAAAAGGCTCCTACAGGAAACTTATCGCCCTTAAGAACTATCATCTCCCCTTTGCTAAAAACAATAGCAGGGTTGTATGCTCCTGCAAATTCAAGAGTCATAGATTGGTAGTTCACACAGCAAAGGGCTATGTCCATTCCATCCTTAACAGAGGACTCATCGTCGCGCTCCTTAAAGGTTGTCATCACTCCATTGTTTAGCGCATCAAGAATATCGGATGGTTTCTCAAGCAGTAAATCCTTAACGGCATAGTTAAGCCAGTTTTGCCCAACCATGGACACCAAAGCACCTGGAACGCCATGACCAGTACAGTCAATTGCCGAAAAGTAGTGCTTAGCATCGTGCTTATGGAACCAATAAAAATCGCCACTTATTATATCCTTTGGCCGGTAGAGTATGAATGATTCAGGGAACAGCTCTTGAACAAACTCCTTAGTGGGCAAAATAGCATCCTGCAGGCGTTTGGAGTATAAGATACTATCCATAATATGCTTCTGCTGCTCGGCTAGCATATCGCGTTGCGCCTCAATTTCCTCTTTTTGCGCCACCACTTCGGCAGTTCTATCCCTAACCTTCTGTTCCAACTCATTGTAAAGCTCTTCTAGCTCTGCAATCATCTTGTTAAACCTACGCGATAGCGTTACAATTTCTATACTACCCGATACATCGGCACGCTCGCTCAGATTACCATTGGATATGCGGTTAACGTGATCTACAAGTTTTTTTATGGGGTTTGTAATTACGCGAGTCTTTTTATAGATTAGGAATATGATTATCAACAGCATCAGCGTGAAGAGCAAAAAGAAAAGGAGTAATCGGAACAGCTCAGAGTGAATCTCATCGGTTCTATCGGAGACAATTCGTATTACGGATCCCTTGTATAGCTGTGAGCCCGACTGCTCGTTATAGATGTACTGGTACGAAAGGTAGCGCTTTCCAATTTTTCGCTCAACGGTTAGGCTATCCCGTGCAAGGAATCGCTGCTGAATAAACATCTTCTCATCGTACCTAACGGTATCCGACTTGGTTAACGAGAATGGGTCGTCGGCATTCATAAAGAGCTCAGCAGAGACTATTGATGGGAATTTTTGCCCAATCTCATCAAGCATGTTCTTAATAATATCTATTACCTCGTCGGCAGCAGGTGAATACACCCCAAGCTCAACTATAAACTCACCGTTTAGCGATGGTTGGTAGGTGTACTTCTTTAATCGCTTTGTGCTGGATTCTATGGTAAATCGCTCGCTAACAAACTCGCCGTTTCTAAAAATACTCCGTAAATAGTGCTCATGCTCTTCACCAAACGAGAAGAAGTTGAGCCCCATGTCCTTATCGAAGGTAGTATTAACCACCACACCGCTTGTATCAATAACGTAAATATCAAACAGCGTTGAGTCCAGGTTAAGCTCCTTACGCAGCTGTTTTAGGTTGGTGCCAATAAAATCCTTTTTTGAGAAAAGGCGCTTCTCGGTAATATCGTTGCTTACCCCTTCTAGTAACTGGTTAAACTTTTCATCAACCATGGAAAGGGTTATATCCTGAAACTTAAGGACTCTTATTAGCTCATCGGAGATTAGGTAGTTTCTCGACTCCCTATTCTGCTTTAGCATAACATGAGTGCTACGAAAGTTTACGACGCCAATAAGGAGTAGCGAAATAATTACGGGCACAACTATATTGAAAATAAGCTGCTTAAATATCGATGCTTGTTTCATATAGAAAAAGATGTTAAAAAACTGCCGGATTCGTGATAAAGTCTTCATAGTAAATACGCTATAATAAAATCGGAATTGTAAGCCTCTTTTAGGAGCTGATGATAATCCATGTAATGCACCACTGCACTTTTGTTAACCACTAGGGTTTGATTCTCGCTACTCAAGCCACTGGTTACAACAACATCCCCTTCTACCAGTAGCTGCGAGCCCCCTGTTGATGTAGTGTGTTCCAATTCGCCATACTCCACCAGTAAGATGTGCTCGTGCCCCTTGAATACTACATGCTTCAAAATATCGGTACCTGCAGCGAGCCTAATGGTACTGGAGTTGTAAAGCCAGTACAGCGGAGCCATATGATAGCTCTTGCTAAACTTATCCTTTAAAAAGCTAAAGCGTTCCATTGTTGTAGCTCCATGAGAATCGAGCTGCTCTAGGCGCCTATCAAGGTCAACCCTAAGCTTGTCGCTAAGGCGCTTCTTACAATCCATGTACTTCTGCTTGTCGATTGATTGTATTAGCTGCGCCGACATCTGCCTAAGCACCCTATCGCTGTTAAATAGCTGGGCAATGAGATCGGCAGAAGCATCATTCATACCAAGGCTACCTAATGCATTTAGGGCAAATATTTTGGTTTGCTTACCAATAAGATTCTCACTCCTGTTTAGCAATGCATTTAACAGCTCCTCTGTAGTAGAGTAAACCTTTAGAGGGAAGTAGTTCTGCAAAGCCCATATTTTGTTTGCCAACGATGAATCTTCTAGCAATGGAAAGATGTACGGTTTTAAGTCTTCCACAACAAATGTATCGAGCAGCTCAATGGCAAAAGATATACTTTGCCCTGTACCTGCATCAAGGTTCTCTATTACTGCATCAATAGAGCTACGGTCGTACTGCAGCATTAACAAGGAAAATAGTATGTGGCGGCTATTGGAAAATTCAAACTCCTGCTCCTGCTTAAGCATAGGTGCTCTATCGGAGCTAGGACAGTGATAAAGTGCATTTAGGTTCCAGGCACATACAGCCGCTTGCTCTACTAGCATTTGATGCAGAGTTAGGCTATCGCGCTCATCGGCAATAAAATCCATCTGAAGTAAGCCCTCGAGTATCTCTGTTTTAAAGGGTGATTGTACTGTGAGCAATGAGAATAGCGACGATGATGCCAACACGCTTCCCGTAGAGGGGATCACCCTTACAATTCTCTTCCGGAATAAATCTGTTGCTCCAGAACGGTTGTATGCCATCATTAACATCTCAAGGCCAACCTCGTCGGAGCCCATAAGTGAAGCGTGGGCTAGCGGTGCATACTCCTCCTTTTCCAGAAAATCGACAAGAAAGCTGATTAGCTCCTTGGACCGCGTACCCTTTGATGCTCTAATAGCTGCTCTTTTTACTTCGGGAACAAGGTCTCGAAGCAACGAAGTAAGCTTTTGACGTAAACGTGGCTCCTTTGATAATCCTATTAGGTTTGCTGCTCGCACCCTATCCTCTGTCTCCTTTGAGGCCAAGAGCATACTTATAAGATCCTCATTTTTAGAATCAACAGCAAGTTGTTGCAGGTACTTAACAGTGCTATCAACCTTTTCGGCATCGGCATGCTGTAAACTGCTAAGCCGTGATTGGAGAATGGGAACAAGTGTAGTATCGGCAGTAGCAACTGCAATGTTGCACACAACAGCTAAATCTGCAGCGTCAACTTTTGCTGCCAGCATTTTAAGTGCAGAGGGTAGTAACCAGGGCTTAGCTGCTTGTATAAACGTAAGCTGATTCTTTACCCCCAAACGCTCCAAGCGTTGAAGCCACTCCTGTGTATAATCAACCTTAGCTCCTGCCACAGATGCGTTATCTAGCGTCTCCTTTAGCGTTCGGCGGTAACCTCGGAAAAGGTTTATGGATACAAAAAACCAAATGGCTATTATGCCAATTAAAAAGTAAACATAGTGTATTAGCAATATAAAGCTGAATAAGCCAAGTATGGTAAGCACAATACCCGAAGAGAGGGCTGCCGTTTCGTTTATTGTTCCATCGACCCTTGCTTGTACCTCATGGCGCGTTTCTGCTGGTAACGATTGGTAAATTAGCTTTAGCACAGGACTCTCAATGGAATCCTTAAGAGCCTTTTGAAAAAACTTACTTAGCGATATCAGCAAAAAGAAAAAGGTGAACGATGCCGACTCAAGCGTATATCCAAACAAGCTACCAACGGCTGCCGAACTTACTGTTATTAGGGTCATAATTATGGGCGATATAAGCAAACTGGCCTTCAGCCCATATGTTTTCATTAGGGGACCATAAACAAAGGTCTTTATTAGCACGCTAACAAAGGTTAACGCTCCCATAAGTCCACCAAAGTACTTAGCAAGCTCATCAGGATTCTCAAACCGCTCATCGGCAACCGCAAGAAATAGATAGTGCACAAAAAAAGCTACTAGCATTGAGAGAATTACAAAAAGTGCCATTGTGCGCACATAGGGCACCCTAAACGTGCTGGCAAAGGAACTTTTAGCAGCCTCTTTTGCCGATCGAACTTTTAAAAAAACAGGGTACTTGGCATTTAAAATGAACTGAAACAAGAATGCCATAAACATGCTTACAGCACTAATGTATAGAAGGTTTTTAGACTCAAATCCGATGGAAACTAAAAAGGGGATGGAGAATGAGCTAACAATTACGCCCACAACCTGCCCTGTATCAATAAATCCAAAAATTCGTTTGCCCTGCCTTAAATCAAAAATTCGCCCTACTGTACCCCAAAAACCAACCAGAGCAACAATATTTAGCGGCCCCATAAGCACAAACAGGGAAAAAGCCAGCCATTTTGTATCCGAAAACAAATAGCCAACCCTAAGTAATGCGGTAATAACAAATACAGTGAATAAATTTAGCAAAGCCAATCGCGAGAATAACATACGGCTTTGTAAATAAGAGTATAGCGATGTAAGTATAATACCTGTAATACCCGAAATAACAATGGCCTTAGGAATCATATCCTGACTAAAATTATTAAGGAATAAGGTATTAGCCCCCACATCGAATGCACCTAAGAAAAACCCTAGGAACACCGATTGGAACACTAAAATGGAAACGGGTACAACCTCATCCTTTCTGAGGTTTAGAGCATCGTGAAGAGCCATTAAATTGCACGAATAAGGTTTATAAATCCACCATGTAAAACCTTAGCCCAATCTCCCCCACAAACAACAATAGTAAAAGGCTATATGAAAAAAGAAAATACACTTAAGCACCTAGGTGCTATGTGTTTTATATTCAAAAATGCAATAGAAAAAGGCGCGAATAGAAAGGCGTAATTCTCAAAACCATTAACCTAAACTCACAGTAAGATTAATCTAATCAATGGTTTTTACTTGTTTAGTAATTCATTCAAACAAAGTTAAACGAATTCTCGACTTGGTATAAAATTTTAACCATAAATTGAAACTATTTGTGAACTACAGATAAACATTAGAATCTAGAAGAACGCTGCTACACTCTTTTATCAAAAAAGCTATAGTTTTAATTGCTCTTTTGAAGGGATAATTCTGTTTTGCTCAATCCATGACTAAAATCATTTTATTTACTGAAAAACAGTGCCTAAATTTGCGTTAATCACAAATGGAACCCAAATGACAAACAGCATTGCTCATACCAGCCTTTACCACTGCTTTGGCCGTGGTTTGTATGAGTGCTGGATTTGCTGATACTCCGTCCCCATTACCATATGCTGGTACAGCGTGTAAAGCACACCTACACTTCTGTGTAAAAGCGATGCTTTACCATCATCAAAAAATCATTCTAGTTATAATTCATAAATCTCACTCCCCATGCAGGGATTGGTGTTTGATATTAGGCGATATTCGGTGCACGATGGCCCGGGCATTCGCACAACCGTTTTTTTAAAGGGATGCCCGCTTAGGTGCCTGTGGTGCCATAACCCCGAGAGCTGGCTGCTACAGCCCGAAACAACGGTAAGGAAAAACCGCATTGGTAACGATACCTTTGAAACAACCGAAGTGGTTGGAAAGTACTACACCCCAACGGAACTGGTTAGTATTGTTGAGAAGGATTACCTTTTCTTTGATGAGTCCAATGGCGGGGTTACCTTCTCAGGCGGAGAGCCGCTAATGCAGCCCGAGTTTCTGGAGCAATCGCTAGCGCTGCTTCACAAAAAGGGAATTCACACGGCGGTTGATACCTGCGGACTAGCATCGGCCGAAAGGTACAAAGCCATTGCGCCGCATACCAACCTGTTCCTATTCGACCTAAAGCATATGGATAGCGCCACGCACAAGCGCCTTACGGGCTGCGATAACGAGCTAATCCTATCGAACCTAAGGCTACTAAGCACGCTTGGAGCCAATATCATTATCAGATACCCATTTATTCCTACAGCTAACGATAGTAAGGAGAACCTCAACGCAATGGTCTCATTCCTATCGGCACTAAAGGGAATTAGTGAGGTTGATGTTTTGCCATACCACAAAATTGCGGCTCACAAGTACCAAAAGATGGGCATCGGCAACTGGGACAATGCGCCCAGCGAGCCCACCAAGACCGAGATTGAGCAAGTGGTATCATTCCTAAAAAACAGTGGTTACAAAGTAAAAGTTGGAGGATAAATCCATGACCGAACGCATAAAGCAGCTCCGCGAGCAAAGCCTACGAGCCATTAACAGCATTAGCGCCGAGCGCGCCCTTTTGGTTACCGAGTACTATAAGCAGCAGCATGTAGCAGCCCGTCCGGTTCCTGTACAAAGAGCAGAATCGCTTCTACATATCTTTAGCAAAAAGCACATCTGCATAAATAGCGGCGAACTAATTGTTGGCGAGCGTGGCCCTGCACCAAAGGCCACCCCAACCTACCCCGAGGTTTGCCTACACTCCATTGAGGATTTGAATATCCTTGATAGCCGTCCAAAGGTATCGTACAAGGTGAACGATGAGGTTCGCAAGGCCTACACCGATACCATTATCCCCTTTTGGAAAGGGAATAGCCAGCGCGACCGCGTTTTTGCAAACGTTGATGAGCAGTGGAAAGAGGTTTACGCATCGGGCGTGTTTACCGAGTTTCAGGAGCAGCGCGCTCCGGGGCATACCGTTTGCTCTGCCCGCATGTTCCGCATGGGGCTAAAGGACATTAAGGCCATTATTGATGGCACTATCAGCACTCTTGATTTCTTTAACGACCCCGATGCCGTTGCCAAACGGGAAGAGCTGCAAGCCATGAAGATTGCCGCCGATGCTGCAATTATACTTGCCCACCGGCACGCCGAAGCGCTTACCCAGCTGGCAACAAAGGAGAGCAACCCCCAGCGAAAGGCTGAGCTGGAGCACATGGCCAGCATTTGCCAATGGGTTCCAGAAAACGCACCACGCACTTTCCACGAAGCGCTACAGCACTACTGGTTTTTACACCTTGGCGTAATTACTGAACTAAACCCTTGGGACTCCTTTAATCCGGGCCGATTAGACCAGCATCTTTGGCCATTCTACCAGCAAGAGGTTAAGGCAGGCACGCTTACCGAGGAGTACGCAAAGGAGCTGCTACAATCGTTCTGGGTTAAGTTTAACAACCACCCAGCCCCACCAAAAACTGGCGTTACAGCAAAGGAGAGCAACACCTACACCGATTTTGCACTTATAAACGTTGGCGGAGTAAAAGCCGATGGCAGCGATGCGGTTAACGACCTAAGCTACATCATACTTGATGTTATTGAGGAGATGCGCATACTACAGCCCAGCTCCATGGTTCAAATCAGCAAAAAAAATCCGGATAGGTTCCTGCATCGCGCCCTAAAGATTGTGAAAACGGGCTTTGGCCAACCCTCCATTTTTAATACCGATGCGGTTATTCAGGAGCTGGTACGCCAAGGCAAAAGCCTTGAGGATGCCCGAAACGGTGGTTGCAGCGGCTGCGTTGAGGCGGGAGCCTTTGGCACCGAGGCCTACATGCTAACCGGCTACTTTAACCTGCCCAAAGTTTTTGAGATTACCCTCCACAACGGCGTTGACCCCCGAACGGGCAAACGCTTAGGCATTGAAACAGGGAATGTATCAACATTTACAACGTTTAACGAGCTAATGGACGCGTTCCGTAAGCAGCTTAAGCACTTTGTTGATATCAAAATAAAGGGTAACAACATTATAGAGAAGCTTTACGGCAGGTACCTACCCGCTCCTTTCCTCTCGCTGGTGATTGACGATTGCATAACCAACGGTATCGATTATAATGCAGGGGGAGCGCGCTACAACACCAGCTACATTCAGGGTGTAGGTCTTGGTAGCCTAACCGATACCATTACGGCAATTAAGCATCACGTTTACGAGAACGAAACGGTAACCATGACCGAGATGCTAAATGCCCTTGAGAACAACTTTAGCGGCTTTGAAACCCTTAGGGCTAAGCTGCTTTACGAAACGCCTAAGTATGGTAACGATGACGATTATGCCGACCAGCACGCGGTTGAGATTTTCAACTCGTTCCTTGAGCTAATAGATGGTAGGCCAACATCAAGAGGGGGAACCTTTAGGGTTGATATGCTTCCTACCACCTGCCATGTGTACTTTGGAACCGTTATTGGCGCTACGGCCGATGGACGAATGGCTGGCACACCCCTATCCGAAGGTGTTTCGCCAGTGCAGGGTGCCGATAGGAATGGGCCAACAGCAGTTGTAAAATCGGTGGCCAAGTTCGACCACCTAAAAACGGGTGGTACGCTGCTTAACCAAAAGTTTACCCCAGCCTTCTTTAATGGCGACGAGGCCATTGCCCGCCTTGGTTTCCTTGTTAGAACCTACTTTAGGATGGATGGGCACCACATTCAGTTTAATGTTACCGATGCCCAAACGCTTAGGGATGCGCAGAAACACCCCGAAAAGCACGCCGACCTTATTGTTCGCGTTGCTGGCTACAGCGACTACTTTAACGACCTCACCCCCGAACTACAGGAAGAAGTTATTAGTAGAACTGAACATGAGGGATTTTAGGGGC
>DHVO01000168.1 GCA_002412705.1 Bacteroidales bacterium UBA5206
GCTATGAAGCAGATCTTTCGCGGTGTAATCTGCAGTTACATTGGGTGAAATTCCTTCTGTTAGAAAGGCGCCCTTATCTTTTAATGAGAAGTACAAGCTACCGCTTACAGGAACATATACCACACCCATTATAGGAAAACCATTGTAAACCAGAGCAATGTTCACGGTAAACTCACCATTACGCTTAATAAACTCTTTTGTACCATCCAATGGGTCTACAAGCCAAAAATACTCCCAGCCCTTTCGCTCCTCATATAAGAGGTTACGCCCTTCCTCACTAAGCACGGGAATTCGGGTTTTCATTAAGGAGTTGGATATTTCAGCATGAGCCTTCCTATCGGCCAATGTGAGAGGAGTTGAATCTGATTTTAGGTTTACATGAAAATCATCGGAGTTGTAAACGTCCATAATTAATCCCCCTGCCCTAACAGCCGTACTTATTGCGGCCGAAAGCAGGTGCCATAGCTCCGTTTCGTTGATCATTACTCTTTTGCGTTTAACTTAATTTTCCACAAAATTAAACTTTTCTTCCGATGAAACTACACACCCCCCAAACAGGTATTAGAATGCCCCTTATTAAACCATCATACCCAATGCACCACGTAAACTATTAACTTACTTAATATCCGCATGTTGTAGAACAGCAACTATGGACGCATCACAAAAACAGCTGAAAGAAAAGAACTTTTGCCCTCCAGATGGGACTTAAATAAGACAAAACTTTATTTGGTGAGAAAAATAAGAGAGAGTCCCTTGCATACAAAACATGAATGGTGTAAGTTTACCCGTCAACATAAAAACATTTCAAATGAAAGAGATAGGTAACTTACACCCTAAGGAGGTTTGGAAATACTTCCTTGAGATATGCCAAATACCCCGCCCTTCCAAAAAGGAAGAGAAAATTATGGAATACCTTATCAAATTTGGGGAAAGCCATGGTTTAGAAACCCATCGCGATGAGGCAGGAAACGTTGTTATAAAAAAAGGAGCAACCCCAGGAATGGAAAGTCGCCAAGCAGTTGTTCTTCAAAGCCATATGGATATGGTTTGCGAAAAGAACAGCGATGTAGAGCACGATTTCCTTAAAGATCCTATAAAACCTAGAATTGATGGGGAATGGGTAAAGGCAACGGGCACAACACTTGGTGCCGATGACGGTATAGGCATTGCAGCCCAACTTGCTTTACTTGCTGCTACAGATATTCCACATGGCCCAATAGAATGCTTATTCACAGTTGACGAGGAAACAGGATTGACTGGAGCATTTGAAATGAAACCTGGATTTTTCGACTCCAAAATACTCCTTAATCTAGACTCTGAGGATGAGGGCGAACTTTTTATTGGATGCGCAGGAGGAGTTGACACCTTAGCCACATTTGGTTACGAACAGGAAAAAGTACCAAGTGGTTTTATTGCCTATAAGTTTACTGTTAAGGGGCTAAAAGGGGGACACTCCGGTGACGATATTAACAAGGGGCTTGGTAATTCCATCAAAATAATAAACCGCTTCCTTTGGAAAGGAACCAATAAATTCGACCTAAGGCTATCTAATCTTGATGGTGGAAACCTGCGGAACGCTATCCCTCGCGAAGCATTTGCAGTATTTCTAGTTCACGAAGACGATAAAGAAAGCGTTGTTGCCGACTTTAATACGTTCCACTCCGATGTTAGAAATGAACTCAAGGATACTGAGCCAAACCTGGTACTAAGCCTTGATGAGTGTAATACGCCAGAGTGGGTTATAGATGAACCAACCCAGTACGATCTGCTAAACGCGCTTTACGCTTGCCCCCATGGTGTTATTGCAATGAGCAGCCAAATACCCGGCCTTGTTGAAACCTCAACAAACTTGGCATCGGTTAAATTTATCCAAGACAACCAAATTCTAGTAACAACTAGCCAGCGTAGCTCTGTTGACTCTTCTAAAACCGACATTGCCAATATGGTAGAGAGCGTATTCCGCCTTGCTAACGCAAGCGTGGTTCACTCCGAGGGTTATCCAGGTTGGGCACCTAATACCAACTCTGAGATATTAACCATAACCAAAAATGCATACGTCAAGCTTTTCAGCGTAGAACCAATTGTAAGAGCCATTCATGCTGGGCTTGAATGCGGACTATTCCTTGAAAAATACCCCGAGTTGGACATGATCTCATTTGGCCCAACTATTAGAGGAGCCCACTCACCAGACGAGCGTCTTGATATAGCATCGAACGTTAAGTTCTGGGATCTCCTGCTTGAGGTACTTAAGAATATTCCTGAAAAGAAGTAGTTAAAAATCTTAATACCTAATACCCCCAACGGAGCCCAACTAGGCGTTTCGTTGGGGGTTTTCTTTTGTGAACATGAACATAATCGAATTTATATCAAACCCTGAAAATATTTACACATGGCAAGTAATTACCATATTGGTGCTTGCTGGTTTTTTTGTTGGGGTAATAAACACAATTGCCGGAAGTGGAACTGTAATTACCTATTCCCTATTTATGGCAATGGGAATGCCTGCCAATATTTCCAACGGAACAATAAGGGTTGGAGTGGTACTACAAACACTTGCAGCAACTATCAACTATAAAAAGAAAGGCTTTTTAGACTTTAAGAAAGGAATAAGACTTGCAATCCCAATAGCCATCGGTTCTATTGCTGGAGCTCAATTAGCCGCATCAATTGATACTAAGATTTTTGAAAAGCTACTTGCTGTAATTATGCTCTTGATGATCTTCTTTCTCTTTGCAAATCCAACAAGATGGACAGAAGGAGTTAAAGAAAAAATTGAGGCCAAGCTAACTTGGAAAGAGATGCTCATATTCTTTGCCATAGGGCTATACGGCGGATTTACACATATTGGTGTCGGCATTTTTCTCCTATCGGCACTGGTGCTTAAAGCAGGGTACGACTTACTAAGAGCCAATGCAATTAAGGTTTTAACCGTTCTAATATACAGCCCTTTTGCGCTGCTAATATTTGTTATAAACCATCAGGTTGACTATAGAATTGGGCTAATTTCAGCCGTTGGCAATATAATTGGAGGCATAGTTGGAGCCAGGTTATCTGTTAGTTGGGGAGCCAATTTTATTAGGTGGTTTCTTGTGATAATTATAGTGCTTTTCGCATCCAAAGTATTTGGATTATGGGCACTCTAAAAACAAACGGGCGGTAAATTCCCGCCCGTTTGTTAAATTTCGAATGGAACAAAATCGTCTTTTCGTACACCGCAAACAGGACAAACCCAATTATCGGGAATTTCATCAAACGCAGTACCAGGGGCTATTCCATGGTCCGGATCACCAACTTCGGGGTCGTAAACATACCCACAAACTTTACACTTATACATGTTTTTCTTTTTTTCTAAAGTACAACAATTCTAATAAAGCCTTAATGCAAACATAAAACTAAGAAAAACAAAAAAGAGAAAACCTTGTAAACTTTAAGCAAGGAATTTACTTTGTTACTCCATTTTCATACATTAGCATAAATATTTTAAGCATGAACAAGCTACTAATTATTCTTTTGCTATCGATTGTGCCTAGCATGGTTTTGGGACAGAGTAAGAAAAAACTCAAGGAAAATGCGATTAAAACGCAAACCGTATGGAAGTACTCCTACAGAAACGGAGCAGAAGTGAAGTTTAAGGAGGCAGAATACGCCTTTGACGAGAAGGGAAGAACCGTTTTAGAGAAAGAGTATGACGAGCAAGGTTTTGTAATTAAACATATGGAGTACGCCTTTGATAGTGAGGGAAATTTGACTACAGAGATAACATACAATCCTAAGGGGCAAATAATTCGCAAGGAAGTAACACAATACAACGGGAACCTCAAGGTAGAACGAAAAATTTATGGCCCCGATGGCAAGCTAAAAACAAGAAAAGTTTACGAATACACCAAGCATTAAGCACCGTGATTATTGAAGAAGTAGTTCAAAACCTAGCATTCCTACCCATCAGCCTAAAAGAAGCTGATAAAGCCAAACTTATGAATAGGGTGGACAGGAAGTACCTAATAAATAGCGCACTGCTACCCGAAATATTAAGCCAAATACAACACAACTACTTCATTCTAACCATAAAAAAAAGCGCAGTACTCCCTTACCACACAGAGTATTTTGACACAGAGGCCCGAGACATGTACCTTGCTCACCACAACAAAAGGCCACTGCGATATAAAATAAGGGTAAGATCTTACATCGCATCCCAACAAACCTTTCTTGAAGTTAAGGTTAAAACTCCAAAAGGACGAACAAACAAAATGCGAATTGAGGGAGGCATGGAAGCAAAAAATAGCACTGCAATTGCTACGTTTATTCACGAGAATACACCATACTCCACCGAAGTGCTAAAGCACACGCTAACAACAGATTTCAGCAGGATATCTCTAGTTGGAAAGAACTACAAGGAACGGGTAACCATAGATCTTACCCTTAGCGTGTCCACGCCCATTGGATATACCGAAAATCTACCAAACCTGTGCATAGTAGAGGTTAAACAAGATAAGGTTGAGCAAGAAAGCCCCCTAGTCCATTTCTTAAGGCAAAAAAACATTAAAACCGCATCGTTCAGTAAGTACGCTATTGGCACAGCACTACTGGTACCCAGCATAAAAGCAAATTCTTTTAAGGAGATAATTAGAAACATAAACCGCATTACCCATGCTTAACGAAATACTAACAACCATCATGCAGTCCGACGAGCTTAGGCTTTTTGGAATAAAGGTTATTAATTCCGATGATTTTATAACCATGATACTGCGCTTTTTCATAAATCTAGTAATGCTGGTTACTATAGTTAGATACCTATACTACCCCCAAACTCTCAGAAAAGACTATCTTTTTACATTCCTTCTCATTGGACTGCTAATATTTTTTATGTGCTTCCTCTTAGCAAGCGTTAAGTTGCAGTTAGGCTTTGCACTCGGACTATTTGCTGTATTTGGAATTATTAGATACCGTACCAACCCTATCCCTATAAAGGAGATGACATACCTCTTTTTGGTAATAACAATTTCTGTTATAAATGCCATATCATCAAAAAAGGTAAGCTATGCTGAGCTGCTATTTGCTAATGCAGCAATTCTTATTAGTACGTTTATACTTGAGAAACTGATGATGCTTAGGCATCTATCGCACAGAGTAGTTATTTACGAACGAATAGACCTTATTAAGCCTAACAAAAGAGCAGAACTCCTAGCCGACCTTAAGGACAGAACTGGTTTAGAAATAAAAAGAATTGAGATAGGAAAAATCGATTTCCTAAAAGATGTAGCATGGATAACCATCCATTTCATTAATGATACAAGCAAGGGAATTCCCTCTTTAACCGAGCAAGGGAATAAGTTTGATGATGATGAAGACTAACCCTCCTAAGGAATCTCAACCAGATTAATAGGAATTTCCATTAGGGATTGCAAATCCTTGCCCAAGCCCTTTATGGTATCGTCATCCTCTTCGTAGTACCAGTTAACCGTAATGTCACTACCCTTTTTATAACACTCATCAAAGAGCTTTAGAATAGTGAATACAAAACGGTTGGAACCGCTATTAATATATTCTATGCGGAAACTAACCATTGTTTGCTTTTCTGGATTCACCAAGTAGTTCTGAAGCCATTGGATAACTGGCTGGTAAAAAGCAAGGGCGTCTTCGGGAATCGACCTTCCGGATATCTGCATATGCCCTGGAGCAAAATCTATCTCGGGAGTTTTAGATGTACCCTTAATGTAGAGCCTCGTTAAGTCCATCATAGTAACGAAACTTTTGAGTTTATAGCTAAAGATAGCGTAAATATTATATATATCGAAGTGTATTCGACAAAACTTTTCCTATTCTGAACTAACACTTCACTCTGAAGATTTGTTTAAAAAGAAATCAGCAATAATCCACCAACACAAAGGTATTTGGAATATTGCTGATTTTACAACTATTTAGAGCTAGAGTTTTAACTTCTTGGCAATTTCTTTTGGAATTGCATTCTTATGCACCATTATGGACATTGTTTTGTACAAAACAAATGGTTCCGATGCAAAGAAAAATCCATTGTACTTATCGGTTGTACCCCAGCTATTTTTCACTTTATAGTACTTATTTCCCTTTTGATCTTTAGCAATACCAACAATTAACATCCCATGATCGTCGGTTGTTTGATAGTTATCAAATGCCTCTTGACGCATCTCCTGTGTAATCTTTTTCTCAAAACTAGGCCCTTCAAATTTATAGAGCATAGCCTCCTTTTCGCGAGAAGAGAGCTCTGTCCACTTGGATTTCTCCGAGTTAGACATCTCTGCTAAATTGGCATCAGGAATAACGGCTACACCATTCTGATAAGAAAACCCTTTTTCGCTAACATCACTTGCCCATGCAACGGAGTAGCCATTATTTATTGCGTTATCAAATACCTGAGCAAACTCTTCCAAGGGTAAATTATATACACCGCCCCAAGCCCAGTTGTCGGGAACCTCAAGGACAAAATTGCTGTAAAATGGATGGTGTGTATATGAGGTGATGTAAACATAATCGTCGAGCTTTAGCTCCAACGACTCTGCGTATGATTTTGGATTAAACTCTTTACCATTATACGTAAAAGTAGTAGGGCGAACACCTAGGTAAGCATTAAGAATTCCATCAAAGCCTGCTTTCCACGCAGTAGATAGCTTACGGTTAGGATTCTTAATAACGGCATCAACATAAGCTTTGGTTACCGCGTCTAGTTCGCCATGTACATGAGCTTCTTCTCCGTAGCTTAAGCCTGGATAAGCCTCTTCGGGTACGATTCCATACTTTCTTATGGTTTCAATTACATCATAAAAGGAGCCGCCCCCAGCAAAGTTCATGGAGCCTTGGAGCCTAACGTACTTCTCAGCTTTACCCGCATATACATTGCGTACAATAAACATTTCGGAAAGATCTACTGCTGGTTTTCCCATCCTAAGTAGCTCCGTTTCAAGAAAAGCAATGCCAGAGAAGCTCCAACAGGTAGAAGAACGGTGCTGATTCTCAACATCAGTTGTTTTTACCTCTTTTACCATAGTAAAGGTGTACCCTTCCTGTTTTGGTTCTTGCTCCTGAGCCATTACAGCCGACACAGACATTGTAAGCGCCAGCACAGCAAGTTTCGTTAATCTATTCATATTATCGGTTTAGGTATTATTTGTTTTGCTTTGACTAAAATCTATTACAAAGGCTTAAAAATCGGAAAGATTTAATGAAAAACAAAGCAACTGGATGCATTTGCAACATTACAAAGCATAAACGCCGCACAATAAGACCAATGATAAGCCAAACGGCAAAACCCATTAGGGCCACAGAACTAGATAACTTCTTTGCAAAAATCTGATACCCTATCCTAATTTTAAGTTTGCATTTATGATTTTATGGAGAGATTTAAACTCTTTAACAGTTTGTTAAACCAATTGCTAAACCTTTTTGCAAGTATTATGTTTTTATCTACATATTTACATATATTTGTAACCATAAAACGATAAATAGATATGGACATTCTTTTCACATTAGAGGGAAAAAAGCAAGTTAAAGCCCATATGGGGAATCACACAGTGCTAACAGATCAGCCAGTTATGGCTGGTGGTGATGATGCTGCACCAGCACCCTTCTCCATCTTTTTAGCATCGTTAGGTACATGCGCAGGATTCTATGTAAAGGCCTTTTGCGACTCCCGAGGAATTGCTGCAGACGGTATTAAAATAATCCAAAAGCATAAGTTTAATCCCATGTCGCACATGATTGAAGATATTGTTATTGACATTCAAGTGCCAGATTCATTTCCAGAAAAGTATAAGGATGCAATAATTAAAGCAGCAGACCAATGCGCGGTGAAAAAGCACTTACAAAATCCACCATCAATAAAGACTATTGCCACACAGCTATAGTAATATGCGTTTAGAGGTTAAAAAAGCGGCTATTTTTAGTCGCTTTTTTATTTTTGTTTAAGTTTGGAACAGAAATTGATAATCGCTCCCTATTAAAAAATATTTTATGCGGTATATATATCCTATAATAGCAAGCGCCCTTTTGCTATTTGGTATCAAAACTCAAGCACAAGATGTAATTATTGATAGCACAAGTATTGCTTGGCAAAAGGCCTTTTATAACGAGCAACTACTAGTTCACGCCGACTCGGGGAATATTGAGACTGTTGCATTTCTTTTAAAAAATGGAGCCGATCCAAACTACCAAACTTGGGATGGAATTACACCTCTTATGTATGCAACACAAACAGGCAAGCAACAGCTTGTAACCCTGCTGCTACTAAAGGGTGCAAATCCAAATGCAAAACCTGTTGATGGCAACACAGCACTACACACGGCAACATTCTTAAATCTAGACACTATTGCAGAGATTCTGATTAAGTATGGAGCCGAGGTTGATGCACCCAACATCAATAATGTTACACCACTACACTACTCCATAACAAATGGTTATACCTATTTAACCCAACTACTTATATATTATGGAGCAAATCCAAATAATACAGACCTAATGGGTAACTCCACTGTAATGATGGCCACTTATGTGGGAGCTTTTAATACCCTTACCTTTTTACTTGATGAGGGTGTTGATCCTAACCTACCCGACAATAAAGGCAATACTCCACTAATGGTTGCTGCTCAGTTTAACGACACCCTTACTATGAGGAAACTATTGGAGTATGGGGCAGATCCATTAGAAAGAAATTATTCAGGTTACAATGCGTTATCCATAGCAATTTTCTATGGGGCAGCTGATGCGGCACAACTTCTTGTGAACTTAAATGCCGATTCTGTTTCAAAAAGTAAAAAGGATAACTACTTACAACTAGCAAAGGAAGCAGAACTAAATGAGGTATATAATCTGCTAAAAAGCAAAGGACATAAAGAATCCATTAAGCCAAGGATTTCCCAAATAACGCCCTACGCTGGTGTCATTTTTGGGAATAATGAATTCATGTTTGACGGGGGAATTGGTCTTTATGAAGCACTCACAAAAACAAGTATCATAGTTGGTTATGCTGCAAGACCTGCTGCAAGAACCATTGAACAATATATTAACAACAGATTATACCAAATGAAAGAAAAGAGAAACTTGCTTTATTTGGGTATTGAAAAGAATTTTGGCAATATACCTGTAAGATACAACCAAAGCCTAAGCCTACAATTGGGCATAAAAGGGGCATACACACAAGGAAATCTCAAGGGAACATCTATTAACGAAGGTTCAAAGTTTCTAATAATTCCCTCGTTTGGAATCCTTTACAAGATGGGTGCAGTAAATACATCATTTACAGGTGAGATTATCAAACTGGAGCAAACAAGCAGTAACCCTCTAAGGATTTCCATTAAATTTGCTGTACCAATTCAAATTGGTAGGTACAGAATAAGACCAAAACAAATTGAATGGTTACAATAATTATACAATGAGAACTAAATACCTACTAATAGCTTTTTGCCTAGCACTCCTCACCAGTAGTTGCGATCTAGAACTACTAGAATCGACCGATTGCTCTGATTGCTACATAGAAAAGCCAGCTGATTCTTATGTAGATATTAAAGTAACCATTAACAATGAAAACCCTTATGTTCCCATTGAGCTCTACCTGGGAGATTTTGAAAAGGAGAACCTTATATACCGAGACACAGCAACATCAGCTACTTACACTACAATGCTAGAGATGAACAATAGCTACTCTGTTGTTGCAAAATACCAAAGTAAAAGCCGAATAATTTATGTAGTAAGTGGAGAAAAACTCCGAACTAAAAAGGACTACGATTCCTGCGAAGAAGTTTGCTACACCATAAAAGGAGATGTAATTGATGTTAGATTAAAAGAGTAAAAAGATGCTCCCTTTGCCATTGTGCAAAGGGAGCATCTTTTATAAATAGCTCTTGAGGTATAATCCGGTGTATGATTTTGCACATTTCACAAGATCCTCGGGAACCCCTTCAAAAAGGACTTCTCCCCCATTTTTACCTCCCTCTGGCCCCATGTCAATAATCCAGTCGGCTTGTTTTATAATATCAAGGTTATGCTCTATAATAATAACTGTGTTATTGCTATCAACAAGACGCTTAATGATTTGAGAAAAGTTATGGATATCGGACATATGCAAACCTGTTGTAGGCTCATCCATAATATAAATATTACCCTGTTTGTTGAGTTCCGCAGCTATTTTTAGTCGCTGCAATTCGCCACCAGAAAGGGTGCTTAACGATTGTCCCAGTTTAAGGTAGCCCAACCCTACTTCGGAAAGAAGTTGCAACTGAGCCTGTATCCTGGCATTAGCAAAAAATAGCACGCTTTGATCTACAGACATATCTAGAACATCGGCAATGGACTTTCCCTTATACTTAAGTTTAAGCACTTGTGCATTATAACGTTTGCCTTCGCACTCATCGCACACCGTTTTCACGGCATCGAGAAAATGAAGTTCAAAACTTAACANNTGTGCAAACTCTTTTCGGATGTAATCGAATACACCAATGTATGTAGCAGGATTTGCTCTTGAACTTTTACCAACAGATGATTGATCTATAATAACCGCACCAGGATGCTGCTTGGCAAAACACTCGTGAATTAATGTGCTTTTTCCACTACCCGCAACACCTGTTATACAGGTTAAAACACCTCTAGGAATACGAACCGAAACGTTTTTAAGATTATTGGCACTGGCATTATCGATATAAAAAAACTCGGTAGCCACTCTGCGTTTATAAACCTCTCCGATATGAGAAAACAAGTACTTTCCCGTTACGCTACTACTTGTTGCAAGTTCGCTAGGTTCTCCCTCGAAAACAACGGTTCCACCATTCTTCCCCGCTAATGGCCCCATGTCGATAACCCAATCGGCAGCACGAATAATATCGGGATCGTGTTCAACAATAAGAACGCTATTGCCCCGCTCCTTTAATCCAGAAAGCACAGTAAGCAAACGCTGGGTGTCCCTAGGATGAAGCCCGATGGAAGGCTCATCAAGAATATACAGAAGATCAACCAAACTGCAATCGAGCTGCTTAGCCATTTTAACCCGCTGAGACTCTCCTCCCGATAGGGTTGAAACAGCGCGGTCGAGCGAAAGGTAACCAACACCAATTTCTATTAGCTGATGAACCAGATACCTTGCTCTACGAATTATTGGTGCGGAAATCTCGTCGGTTAAGGAGTCTATAAACTTAAGTACATCGGGAAGCTCCATGGCACAAAGCTGCGCAATGGAAAGGCCATCAATTGTTACCGATAATGCTTTTTGATTTAGCCGTGTTCCCAAACAACTAGTACATTGGGTATAAACAAAGTAGCGGCTATAGGCATCCTTCTCGTCCTCGTTGGCTTCATCCTCGGCCTTTGTGCTTACAGCCCGTTCTAGCTTACGTGCAATACCCTCAAAGTTCTTGCTATACGATCCCGCTCGTTGCTTTACGCTAAGGGTGAATGGTTCGGAATACAAAAGGCGGTTTAGCTCATCTTCGGTAAAACTAATTAAAGGCTTATCGTTATCGAATAGTTCCAATGCAATTAGCTCACGCCACATAAATCCTCCCACCTTATAGTGAGGGTGGTTAATTGCCCCCGAACGCAGAGATAGCGATCGATTGAGAAGCAATTCGGTATCAACCTGAATACGCTTACCTAAGCCATGGCAATTGGGACACATTCCATCGGGATGGTTGAACGAGAACAAAAACGATGGTCCTATGAATGGTTGACCTAGTCGTGAATACAACAACCTGAGGTATGTATTTACCTCTGTTGCTGTACCTACGGTGCTGCGCATGTTATTACCCATACGCTTTTGATCAATTACAATTGCTGTTGATAGGTTTAAAATATCGTCAACATCGGGGCGAGATAGCTTGGGCATACGCGTACGCGCAAAGGTAGAAAAGGTCTCAACTAGCTGCCGCTGAGCCTCTACGTAAACCGTATCAAACAGCAACGAGGATTTCCCCGAGCCTGACACCCCAGTAAAAACAACCATTTTGTGTTTTGGAATACTCAGCGTAACGTTTTGCAAATTATTAACGTGAGCATTTTTCACTATTACACTTGAAAAATCGTTCATGGTTAAGCTTTTTATACTAGAATTTTATGCGACTTGCACTTCTTAAGGCAAAACCTAAGGATATGGCCGCTGAAAGAAAAAGGATGATTACTGCATAAATAAGAAAGTTTGCATTTCCCATTCCAGCCAAAAGATACCTAATACCCTCCAACAAGTAAGTAACCGGGTTAGCCCAAGAAACAGCAAGTAACCACTTTGATGTAATTAGCTCCCTTGGCAAAAAGGTTGTGCTTAAAAATAGCAATGGAAAAACCGCATTGGTAACAATAGCTGCATTTTGATGCTTGCCTGTTCTAAGCATAAGTCCAACAGAAAATCCGCACAGCGTTACCGCCCATAAGAGTGACAGAAGCAATACGCCCAGCACGGTTACTACACCAAACTTAAACGATAAGCCAAAAAGGAATCCGATACCTAGAAGCAGCGATGAGAATAGTAACGTAGAAAAAACATCGGCAAAAATAGGTGCCACAACCAAGGACCAACGGGGTGCAGGACTTAAGTATAACCGTTTAAAGTAACCCGATTGCATATCGTCGTTAAGGGCTTGTCCTGCTCCCGATGAAGATCCCATTGCCAACGAAACTATGGTAATGGGAAACACAAAGGTGAGGTAGCCAACCTCGCCAAACGATTCTAGAAAACCTATACCCCCAATTCCAGCATTATAAACAATTAGAAAGAAAAGGCTCATTGCAAATCCCATAATTGGAGCCTGTGGCTGCTTTACCAATTTATGTAAAGCCCTACCTATTAACAAACTATACGATGTTCTCATCTATTTATCCTCCTCATTTACTTTTGAACTCGTCAGATTCAATGAACGGATATACGCTATGTAACTATCCTCAAGTGTATTCACGTTACTGGGGTTTACCATACGCTTAAAATCGGGAACCAAACCGTTAAAATGTAACATTCCATCTATAATAAGCGCCATTTGGGAGGCATGCTTGTCGGTCTCGTCTAGGTATTGGGTAGTTAAGAATACAGTTACACCAAACTCCTTGTTTTGAGTGCTTATTATTTGCCAAAAAGTTTCTCTAGCCAGGGGATCCATACCCACTGTTGGCTCATCAAGAAAAAGCACCTTGGGTTTATGCACCAGAGCGA
>DHVO01000208.1 GCA_002412705.1 Bacteroidales bacterium UBA5206
CTTCCGATGCGGCTATTTGTGCAGGTGAGGAGATTACGCTTACAGCAACAGGTACTGCCGATAGCTACTCTTGGGATAATGGAGTAACCAATGGGATTGCATTTGCACCTACAGCAACGGCTACATACACTGTAACGGCAACTATAGCAGCCACAGGTTGCGAAGCAATGGGACAGGTTACGGTTACAGTAAACCCATTACCAACCGTAACTGCTCCAGATGATTTCTCTACCTGCGAGGGAACAGAAGTTACACTAACAGCAACTGGCAACGCCGATGATTACTCTTGGGACAACAGCGTAACCAATGGGGTTGCATTTACTCCTACAACAACAGCCACATATATTGTTACTGGAACAATAAATGCGACAGGATGTAGAAGTACCGATGAGGTTACTGTTACTTTAAACACCATACCTACGGCAATAATAAGTACAGATAGAGAGGATGTATGCGAGAATGAGACCGTTGATGTTACCATTACCGCAACAACAACAGCAACCACCCTGCAATGGCTTTTCAACGGTACGCCAATTGATGGTGCCACAGAACTAACCTATACCGCAACAGCTTTTGGTGACTATACATTATCGGCATCAAAGGATGGCTGCGATTGCACTAGTAACACAATAACCATTGCGCCTACGGCTGCTCCAGTAACCTCATTGCCTACCGAACTGGTAACAATAACCACTGCCGATGAGATTATCCTTGATGCTGGCTCTGGTTTTATAACCTACCTTTGGGATAACAGTAGCAATGAGCAAACCCGACTGGTTGATGGCACTACACTTGAACCTAACACTTACATATACTGGGTTGAGGTTACCAACGAAGCAGGTTGCTTAACTCGGGATACCGTAGAGGTTAAAGTAGATCCTTATCAAAGTGTAACAACCGCAAATGGCCTGGCAGTTGAACTTTATCCAAACCCAACAAAGGGTGTGGTTAAGATTAAAATTGACAATGCCAATGGCGATGCTACAATATCAATCTACAGCCAAACAGGTCAGTTGATAAACAAAAAGCAAAGCGCTGTTCAAGGCAAAGAAATTGCCGACGAGGTGGATCTTTCAAATCTCACCAAAGGGGTTTACATAATACAAGTAACCACAAAGAACCAACGACTAACAAAACTTGTTGTTCTTGAATAACCAGTGTTTCTCAAAAAGATGGCTCGCCAATGCGAGCCATCTTTTTTTTGCACTCCACATAGAGCCATGGTGAAACCCTTACACACAACAAAAGGTAGGTTGAACCATAAATATTCGAACAAATAGGCAGTCGCAATTGGGCAATAAACATATTTGGGTTAATTTTATAGCCCAAAACTAATCCCTTACTCGATGAACGTTTTGGTACTAGGCTCTGGCGGAAGAGAACACGCAATTTGCTGGAAAATTGCACAAAGCAAAAACATAAACAAGCTGTTTGTAGCCCCAGGAAACCCAGGCACTGCATCGGTTGCAACAAACGTAAGCATCAACCCGCTTCACTTTGATCAAGTAAAAGACTTTATTACTACCAACAACATAAGCATGGTAGTTGTTGGACCAGAGGAACCTCTTGTAAAAGGGATTCGTGACTATCTTCAATCCTATCCCGAAACAAAAAACGTAATGCTAATTGGCCCCAGCAAAATTGGCGCTCAGCTTGAGGGGAGCAAAGATTTTGCCAAGTGCTTTATGCAAAAGCACGGCGTTCCCACTGCTGCTTATAAAACCTTTAGCGCCAACCAAGCCAATGAGGCTAAAGTATTCCTAACCACAATGAAACCACCTTACGTTCTAAAAGCCGATGGATTAGCGGCAGGTAAAGGGGTGGTTATTAGCAATAGCATTGAAGAGGCCAACAGCACATTGGATATATTCTTTGCGGGAAAATTTGGCGAAGCCAGCAAAAAGGTTGTTATAGAGGAATTCCTATCGGGAATTGAACTATCTGTTTTTGTTCTTACCGATGGAGAGTCGTACGTTATACTTCCAGAAGCAAAGGATTACAAGCGCATTGGCGAGGGAGATACAGGGCTAAATACCGGTGGAATGGGCGCCGTATCGCCCGTACCGTTTGCCAACAAGGAGTTCATGGATAAGGTTGAACACAAAGTTATTAAACCTACTGTTGATGGGCTACGAAAGGATAACATAGACTACCGTGGCTTTATTTTTATTGGACTTATTAAAGTAAATAACGAGCCTTTTGTTATTGAGTATAACGTTAGAATGGGCGATCCCGAAACCGAAGCAGTTATGCCAAGAATTGAAAGCGACCTTGTTGATCTACTGGAGAAAACGGCAACAGGAAAACTAAACGGGACAACAATAAAAACAAGCCCATTAACCGCTACTACAGTAATTCTTGTTTCAGGGGGATACCCAGAGGAGTACGAAAAAGATATTTTAATAAGTGGACTAGAAAACGTTACAGATACATTGGCTTTTCACTCTGGCACAAAAAAGAATAGTAATGGGGCCATTGTTACAGCAGGTGGCCGAGTTTTGGCGCTAACATCACTAGGAAACTCAATAAATGAGGCGTTAAGTAAAAGTTACTCCGCCGCAGAAAAAATTTCATACAATGGGAAGTACTACAGAAGAGATATTGGGCAAGACTTAATGGGTTAAGAATAGAAGACTATGCTATTAAAATTTTTCAGAAGACCATTACCTATAGTCCTAACCAGCATTATCATTCTGGCAATTGGGCTTTGGGTAAAGACATTTATAACCGAGACAACAGTACCGTTTTATTTCGACTCCATACAAATGCCTTTTTACAGGATGGTAATGGGTTGGCTTCCTAACAACTTATTGCTTAATACCATTATAACCTTTGCACTATCACTTATTATAGGGTTATGGCTTCTGGGGTTAAACTCAAAGCACATCATTATAAAACAAAGAACCTATATTCCCACCCTGGTTTACATTATTATAGCAACAAGCATACTCCCACTACAACGTATTAACCCAGCAGTTTTTGCAGCATTCTTTTTTATCCCATCAATAAACCACCTGTTATCTATTTACCAAAACCCAAATGTACTTGACCACCTTTACCGTTCTGGTTTTTACATTGGAATAGCGTCACTATTTTACGCCCCAGCAAGTCTATTTCTTGTGGGGCTCTTAATTGCTGCCACAGTTATAAAATCGACCAACGCCAAAGAGTTTTTAGCTCCAATAGGAGGTTTCTTAACACCATGGTTCTTTTACATATTCATCCTCTACATTCTTAACAATACTTCAACTATTCCAGATTTACTTACCATTAACTTTAAAACGGAGGCTGAGCTAAACTTAGAATGGCGCCAATTTATCCCCATTGGTTTCTTTGCAATGCTTTTACTTATTACCGGACTCTTTGTAGCCGACTCCATTGGACACGAAAAGATTAATGTTAGGAAGTTCTTTACCGTTTTCTTTTGGTACACCGTAACAGGAGTTGCCACATTGGTTCTTCTTCCTACAGTATCGTACGAAATAGCTTACATTTTAGCCATTCCTTTGGCATTTCAGTTCTCATACTACTTCTCCTATGCAAAGGGCAAGTTCTGGTCGGAGCTGCTTTTCTCCATGGTTATTGCATTAGCAATAATATCACAGTTTTTATACTAACATTCCTAAATAAAAAAAGCCCGATTTCATCGGGCTTTTCTATTGATATAAGATTACTTACAGAATAAGCATTGCATCGCCATAGGTACCAAACCTATACTTCTCCTTAATGGCTACCCTATAGGCTTCAAAAAGCAAATCATAACCAGCAAAAGCAGAAACCATCATTAGTAGAGTTGACAAGGGAAGATGGAAGTTTGTAATCATAGAGTTTGGAACGCTAAAATCGTATGGAGGGAAAATAAACTTATTGGTCCATCCGCTGTATGGTTTTAGGTATCCATCGGTAGAAACAGAACTCTCAAGCGTACGTAACACAGTTGTTCCAACTGCACACACGTTTTTCTTGTTCTGCTTAGCGCCATTTACAATGTCCACGGCTCCCTCTGGAATATTAATCTGTTCCGAGTCCATTTTATGCTTAGTTAGATCCTCAACATCAACGGTACGGAAGTTACCCAAACCAACGTGAAGAGTAATCTCGGCAAAGTTTACGCCTTTAATCTCAAGGCGCTTTAGCAGCTCACGGCTAAAGTGCAAACCAGCGGTAGGAGCAGCAACAGCACCCTCATGTTTAGCATACACTGTTTGGTAACGATCCCTATCCTCTGGAACCACCTCCCTACGAATAAATTTTGGAAGCGGAGTTTCACCTAAACGGTAAAGGGTATCCTTAAACTCTTCGTAAGTGCCATCAAAAAGAAAACGCAGGGTTCTTCCCCTACTCGTTGTATTATCAATTACCTCGGCCACCAGAATATCGTCCTCGCCAAAATACAACTTATTACCTATACGAATTTTACGAGCTGGGTCAACTAGCACGTCCCAAAGACGCTGCTCTCTATTAAGCTCGCGAAGAAGAAAAACCTCAATCTCAGCTCCAGTTTTCTCTTTATTTCCATACAAACGAGCGGGAAAAACCTTGGTGTTGTTAAAAACAAAGACATCCCCTTCATCGAAGTAGTTAATAACATCCTTAAAAACTTTGTGCTCTATCTGCTTGGTTTTACGGTTTATAACCATTAGTCTAGATTCATCGCGGTTATCGGCAGGAAACTTAGCAATAAGCTCTTGAGGCAAGTTGTACTTGTACTGAGAAAGTTTCATTTGATGTGGAATTATTAATTATTTTTTACTCTCTTATTTCAACAATTAAAGGCAAAGCGGCGTGCTGTTTACACCTAAAATTCAGATAAACAGCGAGACAGAGCGAAACGGGCTGTGCCGTTTATACGTAGCAATATGCTACTTGTTACATTTCCCTGAAAATTTTTTCGAAATTTTCTAAAGAAAGAGCGTCGCTAACTAAGAACTCACCACTTTTAGTTCTATGTAAGTTCTTTAGATAGGCTCCAGAATTTAGCCGAAGACCCAGATCGCGCGCGAAAGCTCTTATGTAGGTTCCTTTACTACATGCAATTCTAAGTGTTACCTCGGGAAAGTTGATTGATAGAACCTCAACCTCGGAAATAACTATAGGTACAGGGTCAAGCCTCATATCGGAGCCTTTTCTGGCCATTTCATAGGCACGCTTACCATTAACGCTTTTGGCAGAAAACAGCGGCGGTTCCTGCATTTGTGTACCCACAAACGATGCGGCTACATCTCTAATGAGCTGTTCCGTTATGTGTTCTGTTGGAAACTGAGCATCAATTGGCTTTTCAAGGTCAAACGACGAGGTTGTTTCCCCTACTACAAAAGTGGCAATGTACTCCTTATCCTCCCCTATTAACCTATCCACCTGCTTTGTAGCCTTTCCTATACAAATAACCAAAAGGCCAGTAGCCAACGGATCGAGTGTACCAGCATGGCCAACCTTTATATTCTTAAGCCCTTTAACGTGCCTAAGCAGGCTACGCACCTTGCTTACTACATTAAACGAGGTCCACTCGTAGGGCTTATCAAGAAGAAGAATGACACCCTCGGTAAAATCGGTGTCCTTATCAAAACCTATTCGCATTATTACTAGTTAATTAATGAGGTTACTATGGCCACAGAGCCAACAATTGCACAGTAAACTGCAAACCAAAGCAGTTTACCTCTCTTCACAAGTTTTATCATCCAGCTACAAGCCAAGTAACCCGATACAAATGCGGCAATAAAGCCCGCAACAACAGGAAGACCCTCGCCCGACGCAACGGAAAACGAACCATCCATAATATCGAGCAAATTGGCTCCAATAATGGGAACAAGTACCATAAGGAAGGAGAAGCGTGCCACATCCGACTTGTTGTTTCCAAGTAGCATTCCTGTTGCAATGGTGGAACCAGAACGGCTTAAACCAGGCATTACAGCGCATGCTTGGGCAATGCCAATAACAAGGCTATCAACAAAGCCAATTGGACGCTCGTTTCTAGGTTTTACAAATACTGTTAGCGAAAGCAAAAGCGCAGTAACCATAAGCATTGCGCCTACTACCATGAGATTACCTGTAAAGAAAGCCTCAACCTGATCTTTAAAAAAGACACCAACAACCCCAACTGGAATCATGGACACAGCTATTTTTGCGATAAACTGGGTTTCATCATTCCAACGAAACTTAAATATACCCTGTAGTAGAGAAATAATATCTTTCCAAAATACCACAATGGTACTTAGCACTGTTGCTCCATGCACGGCAACCGTAAACGAGAGGCTTTCCTGTACATCAACCCCTAGTAATACCTTTCCAATTTCCAAATGACCACTGCTGCTAACTGGTAAAAACTCCGTTAAGCCTTGGATTATTCCAAGAATGATTGCCTCTATAACACCCATAAACAATAAATGATTAAGCAACAGGGGCTACCTGTTGCTTATAGATAAAACAATAAATATCAACAATTTGCCCCTCTTACTCGGAAGGCTTTTTCATTATGGCATAAATTTCAAATACAAACCCAAACAGCACAACAATTGGGGCAAGGGTTATTCGCCTAAAGCTAAAAATATCCTCGCTAAAAACGTTAGGATCATCAGACCCTCCGCCAACCATTAGTACAAAACCAATAACAATAATTGCAAAACCAATTGCAAGAAGCTTGTAGTTCTGTTTTCCTAGCGCAAAACCAGTAGATGGTGTTGGATTTTGCTTTTCTGTTTCTTTTGACATGGTATTATGTTTAGTCGTTATCACCTTATTTAGTAGTAAAGATCGTCGGTTTTAAGTCTTAAGAACTTATTAACAGCCAAGAATGTAGCCATTAGGTTTAGCACTATCCCTAAAACTACAACAAGGCCAAAAAGCATAGCGATTAGCTGCAAATCGCCAAAGGAGAGAAACTCCTCTATTTCGTTTACAATCAAATATACAACACCAGATAGCATAGCTATGGCTAGTATTGAAGCATAAAGACCGTGCAGCATACTTTTAAGTAAAAAGGGTTGGCGAATAAAACCCCAAGTTGCCCCAACCAGCTTCATGGTATTTATAATGAACCGCTTTGAGTAAACAGATAATCGAACTGTGTTATTTATTAGCACAAGTGCTATAAAAAGCATAAGCGCACTAAACATTAGTATAATAACGCTAATCTTGCTTATGTTCTCATTTACCAAGTTAACCAACGATTTTTGGTAGTGTACCTCTTTTACTTGACGGTAGGCTAATAGCTTATTCTCAATTTTTGCAATGCTATCGTTATTCGCATAGTCGGCTCTCAAGCGCACATCTATTGATGCAGATAGGGGGTTGTACCCTAGAAACGAGATAAAATCCTCACCTATTTGCTTTTTCATCTCATTGGCCGCACGCTCCTTTGATATGTACTCCGTTTGCTTAACAAAAGGAGAGGCGTCAAGGGTTTTGCGCAGGAAGTTGGCATCCACATCGCGAATCTCATCCTGAAGGATAACGGAGAAGCCAATGTTCTCCTTCACGTGATCGGATAACTTTTTAGCGTGAAACACTATTAAGCCCAACAGGCCAAGCATAAAAAGCACAAGCGATGTGCTTATTATGGACGACAAGTAAGAGCTTCGCAGCCGTCGGTTAGTATGCTTATTTTCAGCTTTTGCCATTTTGCAAAGGTATATCTATTGTGCCAATTTACAGCAATCTATTTTTTTGCAACAAACTCTTTGTACGCACCAAAGCCAGCCCAACCCACAAATAGTAGTATTATTAGTAGCGATGATGCCAAATCAACCGCTTTGCCAACGGCAAACATTGCAGGCTTAAACTCAAACTCAACCTTATGCTCACCAGCGGGAATAGCCATTGCCCTAAGAATGTAGTTTGCCCTGAAGTGAGGAGCCTCCACTCCATCAATGTAAGCTTTCCAGCCCTTATCGTAGTATATCTCGGAGAACACAGCAAGTTGATTAACCGATGATTTACTACTATAAACCAACCTGTTAGGGTAATACTCAACCAGTTCAATGCTAGCAGAAGAATCGGCTGCAGGAGTAAAGTCCGCAATAAACGACTCGAACCGCTTATCGACTAGGGCAGTGGTTGCAGGGTTAAACTCGCCAAGCGCATCAACCTCGGCATCGGCATTGGGCTGAATAGATACAGAATCGACAAACCATGCGTTGCCCATAGCCTCTGTGTTGAGCTTAGCAACGGGACCCGCCTGACCCTGCTCTATAAAGTACTTTGTGTTGAGCATATTTAGTACCTTCATGTTGCCCCTAGAGATATGAAGGTCTATTACATCCTGATATCTCCTAAGCTTTGCACCATGGTAGCCACCAATTGATTTATGGTAATACGATGTACTGGCATCGTTAAATGGGCTAACAGTTAGGTTAAAAACTCTATAGTTTAACGACTTATCGGTAAGTATTTGCTCGTCGGCACCCGTTTTTGGGAAAGGCTTCTCAACTCGACTAACGTCAACAAAATGCTCATTATTAAGGTAGCGGCGGTTAATAACCCACATATCGGCAATAATAAGAAAGCCCAAAGCACCAATAAATACCACAGGCTTAAGCTTCTTCTCAACAAAGGCAAACACAACTCCTCCGCCTAGCAAAATGTACATAAGAGAACGCAGCGCATCGGCTTTCATAAGGGCAGCCCTATCGGCAGCAACAGCATCAAAAAGCTCGCGTGGCCAACCAGCAGCAATGTATTGAGCATCAACCTCAGCAGAGAAGCTCATGGCAGAACCGCCAAACAGTAGAAGGAATAGGCAAATACCTCCAGTTATACCCAACGCCCAGAAAAATGCTTTTCTAAAATCGGCCTTGCTAAAGTCGCCATCAAAAACCCTTTTAAGTGCAATAAACGCTAGAAGTGGCATGGTGAGCTCTGCAATATACAGAATCATGGAAACGGTTCGGAACTTATTGTAGCCAGGGAAGTAGTGCAGGAACAAATCGGTAAACCACATCATGTTTTTTCCCCATGCCAGCGCAATACCAATTAGCGTTACAATTAGAATAGCCCATTTCTCTGGCCCCTTCACAAACATCAACCCAAAAATGAAAAGGAAAACTACAATAGCACCAATGTAAACTGGGCCAGATGTCATTGGTTGTGGTCCCCAGTAGGCTGGCATCTGCTGTACAATTGCTCTAGCCTGACTTGGAGGAACATTGTTCTGCATTAGGAAATTATAGGTGTGAGATTCGGTGCCCAAATCGGACATAGAAGAACCTCCGTAAAGGTTTGGAACTAACAGATTAAAGGTCTCCCCTACACCATAGCTCCACGCTGTTGCATAATCCTTATCAAGTCCCGATGTTTTGTTGTGCGCATCGGCTGTTAGCTCCGATGGGCCACGAATAGAGTCCTTACCATAATCGTAAGTGAAGTATAGCCTTGAGAAGTTGGCACCCACAGCAAGTATTGCAGCAATACCCAAAGCAATGGAGGCTTTGGCAAACTGCGGCATTAGGTTCTCCTTTAGGGCCTTGTACAGGTAGGCAAAGAAAAGCGCCACCATAACAAAACCTGCGTAGTAAGTAATTTGCACATGGCCAGCATTTAGGTTTAACCCAAGAAATAGTGCGAAGAGAGCTAATCCGCCAATAATTTTACCTCGGTAGGCGAGCACCAATCCTGCAATCATGGGAGCAACATAGGCAATAGCATGAATCTTTGCGTTATGCCCCGCCGTGATTATTATAAAGAAATACGATGATAAGCCATAGGCAAAAGCCCCCACAATGGCCAGCCATGGATTTACACCAAGAACCAGCAAAAGAACATAAAACCCAAGTAGCGTAATAAAAATTAGGCTAGCAGGATGCTGAGCAAAACCCAAAAACTTATCGACATAGCGCAATAGGTTACCCTCAAAAACAGTGGAGATGAGATAGGACGGCATGCCACCAAACATGCTATTGGTCCATAGAGACTGTTCGCCTGTAGCCTCGCGGTAGTCAACTAGCTCCTTGGCCGAGCCTCGCCACTGCTCAATATCGTGCTGAGCAAGCCCTTTGCCTTCCAACAGAGGAGAGAAATAGACGTAAGCCGCAACAATAAATACTATTGGTGCAACTAGGTGTGGTAAAAACTGTTTCAACTTTGGGTTCATACTATGTCTATTGTTTATGGGAAATCGATTACAAATCAAAAATAGCTAATTTGAACAACTACGCTTTACCTCAAGCAATTATTAGCATAACGTAATTAGGCAAAAAATCGTGCAATGCGCTCCGATGCTTTTCCTCCGCCGTACAAATCAACATCAAAATTTATGTTGGCCGCTAGCATCCGCCTGGTTAGCTCAACAATGCTGCGGGTATCGGCACCCGATAGCACGTTAAAGCCATTCTCAACCAGCTCAATCCACTCGGTTTCGTTACGCATGGTTACGCAAGGCTTTTGAAAGAAAAAGGCCTCCTTTTGCACTCCGCCGCTATCGGTTAGCACAACGGAGCAGTGCTTAAGCAGCTCCACCATATCAAAATACCCAACGGGGTCTATTATTTCAAAAGTTGGCTTAACATCTAGCTTACTTATAAGCTGCTTTGTTCTAGGATGTAACGGAACAATAACGCGTTGCTCCTGATGCAGATGATTAAGGGCACTTACAATACCCTCTATATTCTGCTTAGTATCAGTATTCTCTTGGCGATGAATGGTTGATAGAATAAAACCACCATCTATTCGCAGTCTTTTGGTAATATCGGAACGCATGGGTGAGCGCTCCGAGTAGAAGATGGCTGCATCCTGCATAACATCGCCCGATTTTACCACCTCAATACCAAACCCATCAAAGCCTTCGCGCTTTAGGTTTGCAATGGCATTATCGGTTGGGCAAAAAAGCCAGTTCGATATTCTATCGGTGAGTATGCGGTTAACCTCCTCGGGCATGGCCATGTTGAACGAGCGAAGCCCCGCCTCAACGTGAGCCACAGGAATTAGCAGCTTTTTAGCGGCAAGGGCACCTGCTAGGGTGCTATTGGTATCGCCATAAACCAGAACGGCATCGGGTTTCTCGGTTAGCAGAACGGCCTCAATGCCCTCAAGCATACGGCCTGTCATTGCGCCATGGCCAAGACCATGAACATCAAGGTTGTACTTTGGCACGGGTATCTCCATCTCATCAAAAAACACCTGCGACATGTTGTGGTCAAAGTGCTGACCCGTGTGTACAATAACCTCATTCACACCAAAAGCAGCAAAGGCGCGGCTAACTGCAGCGGCTTTTACAAACTGGGGACGTGCACCAACTATTGTTACAACCTTCATTTCCTGTCTCTATTTTATATCATTTAGGATATTGGCTATCCGCTGCGTTAGGTTGCGGCGCGAATACCTATTGGCACCACTTGGATTAAAGTGCTGCCAATCTCCTTTATAATCAGTCCAAAGCTTAGCGATACCCGCAATCATATCATTGGTATCATCAAAATCAAACAGAACGCCAGCCGAGGTTTCACTCAAAAGGTTATCAATATCGCCACCTTTGGGGCCAACGGCAAGTATGGGGCGCTTTGCGGCCATGTACTCAAAGATTTTACCCGTTAAAATTCCCTTTGCATTTGGGCTATTATTTACCAGCAGCAGCAAAATCTGGCTTTGCAGCTGAATGGCCGCAACCTGTTTGTGCGGTAGGTAACCCACCAAATCAACATTATTGGTAAGCCCCAAGCTGTTTAGCGACTCTACAACCGATTGGTCAACCGAACCAACTAGCCTGATTCTTAGCCGCTGCTTAAACTCTGCGTTCTGCGATGCGTAAATGGATATCGCCTTCCACAAAGCGGGGCAGTTCCTGTTTGGTGTAATGGAGCCAACGTGGCAAATGGAAAAATCGGCATCTAGTGCAGGCTCACTATCATGGGAATAGTCATCGGCATCAAAACCATTCTCAACCAGCTCAATACGAGGGGACAAAACCCTATACTCATCAAGCATTTGCGATGATACCACCACCGTTGCATTGGCCGTTGCCAAAACCTTACGCTCCAAGCGGTGATGCAGCCTATCGGCAAAGCGTGTAAGTTTTAAATCCTTGTAGTAATCGATGCTTGTCCACGGGTCGCGAAAATCGGCCAACCAAGGTAAGCCCGTTTTACGCTTAACGCGCAAAGCGATTAAATGTGTGGTATGCGGTGGGCCTGTTGAGATAATGGCATCAACAGGATTATCCTTTAAGTATTTGGCAATTTGATTTGCCGCAGGGCGAATCCATAGGGCACGGGCATCGGGAATAAAGAGGTTTCCACGAACCCAAACAGCAAAATCTGATAAGTACGAGCGCTTTACCGGCTTAGCCGATGTAAAGCCAACCCCAATGGTTCCCTTTGCTCCCACAACCTTACGGTAAATGCTGTATGGCTCAACCACATTGGAGCGGATAATCTCAACACCAGCGGGAACATCCTTTAGCAAGGAGTCGTCGTAAGCAGGAGCCTCTGGGTTTGCGGCAGTAAAAACAACGGGCTCCCACCCAAAATCCCTAAAGTACTTTACAAACTTAAGCCAACGCTGAACGCCACTTCCGCCAGCGGGAGGCCAGTAGTATGTAATAATAAGCACCTTGGGCATTTAGTAGGATTTTAAAAAAGCATTAGAAGATATGCGCTAGGCATATCTTCTAATGTATTGAATGGGATAATTAGATATTCATTAACAGCTTACGCATGCTAACCTTCTCTTCCATAATCTCACGAAGACGCGATGCTGGCACACGCTCCTGCTCCATGGTATCACGGTAGCGGATGGTTACAGTATCGTCCTCAAGCGATTGGTGGTCGATAGTGATACAGAATGGCGTTCCAATGGCATCGTGGCGGCGATAGCGCTTTCCAATGGTATCCTTCTCCTCGTACTGGCAAGCAAAGTCGAACTTAAGCTCGTCCATAATCTTGCGAGCCTTCTCTGGCAGACCATCCTTCTTAACAAGAGGTAGCACGGCTAGCTTAACGGGAGCAAGTGCTGGTGGAATTTTAAGAACCACGCGCTCATCAACGGTTCCATCCTCCTTGGTAATCTTCTCCTCGTTATATGCCGATGAAAGGATAAGCAGGAAGGTTCTGTCTAAACCAATTGATGTTTCCACTACGTAAGGTACATAGCTCTCATTGGTCTCTGGGTCGAAGTACTGAAGCTTTTTGCCAGAGTGCTTTTGATGATTGCTTAGGTCAAAATCGGTACGAGAGTGAATACCCTCAACCTCCTTAAAGCCAAATGGGAACTGGAACTCAATATCGCTGGCAGCGTTAGCGTAGTGAGCCAGCTTCTCGTGCTTATGGAAGCGGTACTTCTCGTCGCCAAGCCCAAGAGCCTTGTGCCAACGCATACGCGTCTCCATCCAGTACTCGTACCACTTCATCTCCTCGCCTGGGCGAACAAAGAACTGCATCTCCATTTGCTCAAACTCGCGCATGCGGAAAATGAACTGACGAGCCACAATCTCGTTACGGAAAGCCTTACCAATTTGGGCAATACCAAACGGAAGCTTCATCCTACCCGTTTTTTGCACGTTTAGGTAGTTAACAAAGATACCCTGTGCTGTTTCTGGGCGTAGGTAAATGGTGCTAGCATCGTCGCTAACAGAACCCATCTTGGTATCGAACATCAGGTTAAACTGGCGAACATCGGTCCAGTTACGGGTTCCCGATATTGGGCAGGCAATTTCGCAATCCTCTATAATCTTTTTAACCTCGGCAAGGTCATTGGCATCAAGCGCCTGAACCATGCGGGAGTTAACCTCGTTTATCTTATTCTGATACTCTAGTACGCGGGGGTTGGTTTGGCGGTACATGCCCTCGTCAAACGACTCACCAAAACGCTTGGCGGCCTTTTCAACCTCCTTGTTAATCTTCTCCTCAAGCTTGGCCATCCAGTCCTCAATAAGCACATCGGCGCGGTAGCGCTTCTTGCTGTCCTTATTGTCGATAAGCGGATCGTTAAACGCTCCAACGTGGCCAGATGCCACCCAGGTTTGCGGATGCATAAAAATTGCGGCGTCGATACCAACAATATTCTCGTTTAACCGAGTCATTGCCTCCCACCAGTAGCGGCGGATATTGTTTTTTAGCTCAACCCCATTCTGACCGTAATCGTAAACGGCGCTAAGTCCATCGTAAATCTCGCTGCTTTGGAAAACGAATCCATACTCTTTGCAATGCGCAATTAGCTTCTTAAATAGCTCTTCCTGGGTCATATGCGTATTTGTTAAAAATTACATTCTACGGAACTAGCAAAAGTAGCTGAATAATTTCTATTTATAAATTGAAAAGGTGCGGTTGATAAAGAATTTGAGACAAATCCTTACCTGCGTAAAAAAAAGCGTCCGGCAGACAATGCTACCGAACGCTCTCATATTACATATAGTAACTAATTCTGCAAAAACTACTTTGCACCAAGAGGCATAATGGATCTGCCATAGTACTCGTTAATTACCTGAGCCATTCCAGTGTAAAGAGCAGATAAACCGCAAATTACCCCCTCAACACCAGCAATGGTGTGAATGGTGTGAATACCAGTAGCATTTGCTAGAGCCAAAAGGAAAAACAGGGCAACAACTAATCCAAAAACAACTTGTAGCGCGCGGTTAAGCTTAAATGTAGCTACAAAAAGGAAGATTGAGAATACGCCCCACATGGTAAGGTAAAATGCCATGCTAGTTGCCGATGGCTTTGCAGCAGCACCAACAGCTGGTAGCAACCAAATGGTTACAAGGGTTAACCAGAACAAACCGTAGCTGGTAAATGCAGTAGTACCAAAGGTGTTGTTCTTTTTCCACTCCATAATACCAACTATTACCTGAGCTAATCCTCCGTAGAAGATACCCATGGCAACAATCATAGTATCCAATGGGAAAAGACCTGCATTGTGAATGTTCAACAGCACGGTGGTTAATCCAAACCCAGCCAAGCCAAGTGGCGCAGGGTTAGCGGTAGTGTCCTTGATCTTAAGAACAGAATCCTGATTCATAAAAAGTTATGTGTATTTGATTTGTAAAAGCGAGCGCAAAAATAGTACTTTTACAAACCCATAAATACGAAGTACGAAAAAGGCCATTCTTTTTTTACTAAAATTATCGTATCAGACTAATTTACAAGACATAACAAAAATTACTGTGGAAGATTTTTTAATAGCACTAGTTATTATTGCCTTTGTTCTTTTTAACCTAAGCCGCAGCAAACTTCTGGTAATGGCTATAAAAGGGTTGTTCATGACAAAAGATGAGCGACAAAGACTCGACACTTTTTATAACAAACACTTTATTTTCTACAAACAGCTCCCTGAAAAAAGCAAAAGCCGCTTCCTCTACCGCACGCATAGCATACTACAAGAAATTAGGATACTTGGCCGACATGGATTTACTGTAACACAAGAAGTAAGGCAGTTTGTTGTAGGCTCTATGGTTCAGCTAACCCTTGGCCTTGAGTTTTACACGCTACCGCGATTTAAAACTGTACTTATTTACCCCGACTCATTCTTAAGCCCATTCACAGGCAAACGCCACGATGGAGAAGTTAACCCTAGGGGAATAGTTGTACTATCGTGGAAACGTTTTTGCAAAGGGTATGAGGACTCAACCGATGCGCTAAACCTTGGGTTGCACGAGATGGCTCACGCCCTGATGCTAACCATTAAGTATAGCAACCGCAAGGATAACAATATAGACAAGCGCTTGAATGCCGTACTGAATCTTGCCGAGATAGAACGCAAGAACGTAATAGACAACCCAAATCATCTGTTTAGAGAGTACGCAGGACTTAATGCTGCTGAGTTTTTCGCAGTATCGGTAGAGAACTTTTTTGAGAAGCCCAAAGAGTTTAAAGCGGAGCTACCCGCTTTATACCGCCAACTAGTTAAGCTACTTAATCAAGATCCAAGTCTTTTGTAACAATAACCAGCTTAAACGCACCAATGGAAACTAAGTCGCCATCAACAGCCGAGGTGGTGTAGGAAAATATGTAGTAGTTATGATAATCGACCATATTTGCTACAATTCTACCAGTTCCCACGGAGCCAAGAACAGGGTTCTTGCTTTTAAACGAGTCGTTAATTTTATCCTGATGATTGGTAAACGATGGACGTGTAACTAGCGCAACAACGGCTATTAACACAATAACTATTAGAGACTTTTTCATTATATTTGCTTTTAATGAAAGGGCAAGGTACAAAATAAAATCTCGTTAAGTTCCAATTGCATTCGCCTATAAAAACGCAACCGACAATCATCGTTTCGTTATATATTAAGTTATTCAGTAAAACTTTTTGGGCACTATAACGTTTATCATTGTATGGTAAAAAAGAGTTTCCACATATTCCTCTCAGCCATTCTGTTGTTAAGTCATATTTACTTAACAATTGGCACCCACTTTTGCGGAGGAGAAGTGGTGGAAACAATCATAACTGTTGGCGCATCGGATTTAGGCTGCAAAATGGGCAGTACACAGGATTGCCTTAACATACCTTCTGAAAGCACATATCAACATGAAAGCCTTTTAAATGAGCCTCCGTGCTGCCAAAACGAATATCAAACCCTAAACGTTACCAGCGAATATGTAAACGATGCCACACAAGCCACGGTAAGCTACAACTATGCCATTGCGCTTCTGCATTCAACCTTCAGCATCGAGTTACAGCCACAAATAACCTTTAGGTTTTCACCCAAATACATTGCACCGCCGTTTGAAAAAGACGTACAGACTCTTTTTCAAACATTCCTTTGTTGATTTTAGATTGAACTGTTTGATTACTTGCTGACAATTCAGCATGTAATGGTGCATTGCACCATATTCAGATTTAATATTCATCATAAAATCACGATACAATGCTCAACAAGATTATTAAATATTTCTTGGAGAACAAGCTTGTAACAGTACTTGTGCTTACAGGCCTTGTAGCATGGGGTATAGTTACGGCGCCATTTGGCTGGAACCTTGGAGGATTACCCTCCGACCCAGTGCCAGTTGATGCCATCCCAGATATTGGCGAGAACCAGCAAATTGTTTTTACTCCTTGGAATGGGCGTTCGCCTCAGGATATTGAGGACCAGATATCATACCCCTTAACAACCTACCTACTAGGAATACCTGGAGTAAAAACCATCAGAAGTTCCTCCATTTTTGGATTTTCCAGCATTTACATAATATTCAGTGAGGATATTGAGTTTTACTGGTCGCGCTCGCGAATACTGGAGAAACTCAGCTCCATTCCATCGGGACTCTTACCAGAAGGCGTACAGCCCACGCTTGGCCCCGATGCTACTGCCTTAGGGCAAGTGTACTGGTACACCATTGAAGGACGCGATAAAGACGGAAACCCTACAGGGGGCTGGGACTTACATGAGATTAGAACCGTTCAGGATTTCTATGTTAAGTATGGGCTAAATGCAACGGAAGGGGTTTCAGAAGTAGCATCAATTGGGGGCTACGTGCAGGAGTACCAAATAGATGTAAACCCCGATGCCCTAAAAGCCTACAACATTCCACTGCACAGGGTAATGCAGGCAGTTCAGAAATCGAACCGCGACGTAGGAGCCAAAACCATAGAAATAAACCAGGCTGAGTACCTTGTTAGAGGGTTGGGCTACATCAAAAGCACTCAAGATATAGAGAAGGCTGTGGTTGCTGTGCAAGATAACGTACCCATTCGCATTAAGGATATTGCAGAGGTAACCCTTGGGCCTGCCGCACGACGAGGGGCACTGGACAAGGATGGCGCCGAAGTGGTTGGCGGAGTAGTTGTAGCTAGGTATGGAGCCAATCCGCTTCATGTTATAAATAATCTAAAGGAGAAAATAAAAGAAATATCTCCCGGCTTACCCAAAAAGACTCTAGCTAATGGAGTGGAAAGCCAGCTAACCATTGTTCCTTTTTACGACCGTTCGGTGCTGATTTACGAAACCCTAGGGACGCTGGAAGAGGCCTTATCGCTTCAAATCATCATCACCATTCTTGTAATTATTGTGATGATTTACAACCTTAGGGCATCCATACTTATTTCTAGCCTATTACCCATTGCAGTGCTCATGGTGTTTATTGCCATGCGCTACTTTGGGGTAGATGCAAATATTGTAGCGCTATCGGGTATTGCCATTGCCATTGGAACCATGGTAGATTTAGGCATCATCCTATCGGAGAATATTGTAAAGCACCTCGACGAGGCGCCTTCTGAGCAAAAGCTAATTACCACTATCTACAACGGCTCAGCCGAGGTAAGTTCAGCTATACTAACCGCAGTATCTACAACCATTGTGAGTTTTATACCTGTATTTACCATGCAGGCTGCCGAAGGAAAACTATTTGGCCCACTAGCCTATACAAAAACCTTTGCGCTGGTTGCTGCGCTTATTGTTGCGCTAATAATACTACCAACTCTTGCCCACTGGTTTTTCGGTTTCAGAATCAAAAGTTCCCGCATTAGCAATTGGTTAAATGGAACTCTTATCATAGTGGGTATTGGTGGAATTCTAGGAGGCGTTGCGTGGGCTGGTATAATGCTCGTTCTTTTTGGTGCAATACACTTTATTAAGCCGTTTGTAAGTAGCAAAAGTTTTTTCAAAAAGCCATTGCCCAACAAAATAGCAACAAACATTGAGCTTATTCTGGTTGCCATTGGCGTTGTATGGCTACTAGCAAAGTACTGGCTACCATTAGGAGCAGGCAAAAGCGTACTGCTCAACTTTATTTTTGTTGCGCTTTTGGTTGGCCTAATCCTAGGTGCTTTTGCCATTATTCAAACATCATACAAACGCACTCTAGGGTGGATACTAAATAACAAGATTAAATTCCTACTAATACCAACTGTGCTAATACTTTTAGCAGCTAATATTTGGCTTGGATTCACTACGGTGTTTGGTTTCATAGCAAAAGGGGCAAACAAAGTGGGTTGGAACATACAAACCACCAATGTTTGGTCTGGTCTTGCACACGCATTCCCCGGAATTGGGAAGGAGTTTATGCCAGCCCTAGATGAGGGTAGCTTTTTGCTAATGCCCACATCAATGCCCCACTCCGGAGTTGAGTACAACAAAAAAGTTGTTGGGCAGCTAGATATGCTCCTTACAAGTATCCCCGAGGTAGAGCTAACGGTGGGTAAACTGGGAAGAGTAGAATCGGCATTGGACCCCGCCCCTGTATCGATGTACGAAAACATAATCAACTACAAACCAGAGTATGCACTAAACGAAAAGGGGCACCGCCTACGCTTTAAAACAAATAGCGATGGCCTTTTTCTGCTAAAGAATGGCAAAGCACTTAGCAATCAGGAAATTTTAAACCAAGGAATTTCCATTGATGAACTTACGCCCCACGACAAAGGGAACTACTTTAGGAACTGGCGCGAGCACATAAAATCGGCCGATGACATTTGGGCTGAGATTGTTGCCGTTACAAAAATCCCGGGTGTTACCTCGGCGCCCAAGCTTCAACCCATTGAAACGCGTTTGGTTATGCTACAAACAGGGATGAGAGCCCCTATGGGAATAAAGGTTTTTGGCCCCAATCTGGAAACAATTGAAGCATTTGGGCTAAAGCTGGAGAGTATTTTAAAGGAGGTTCCATCGGTTAAGGCCGAAGCCGCTTTTGCCGAACGTATTGTGGGCAAACCCTACATCCATCTCAAAATCAACAGAGATGAGATTTCTCGCTATGGACTAAGCGTTGACGAGGTGCAACAAACCATTGAAACAGCCATAGGCGGAATGAAAATATCATCGACAATTGAAGGGCGAGAGCGCTTCCCTATTAGAGTTAGATACCCCAGAGAGCTAAGGGACAACCCCGAGGTTATTGCGAAGATACTAATTCCCACACCATCGGGAGCACAGATTCCGCTGGAACAGGTTGTTGACATTGAGTACATAAGGGGGCCTCAAGCCATAAAAAGCGAAAACACGTTCCTTGTGGGCTACGTGCTTTTTGATAAGCGCGAGGGGTATGCCGAAGTTGATGTGGTGAATGCAGCCCAAAACATGATACAGCAAAAAATTGATGCAGGAGAACTGATTGTGCCATCGGGTGTGAGCTACAAATTCTCTGGAAACCATGAGAATCAGGTTCGTGCAGAGAAACGACTAAGCATAATTGTCCCCATAGTTCTTCTTATCATATTCCTTATTCTGTACTTCCAGTTTAAATCGGTAACAACATCACTTATGATATTCACCGGAGTGGCAATGGCCTTTAGCGGTGGGTTCATCTTACTTTGGCTATACGGCCAAGGGTGGTTTGCCAATTTTGCTGTGTTTGGAACAAACATAAGGGACCTATTCCAAATGGGTACCATAAACCTAAGCGTTGCGGTGTGGGTTGGCTTTATTGCCCTTTTTGGCCTGGCTACCGACGATGGCGTGCTAATGGGAACTTACCTAGACCAGAGCTTTAAACGCAATAGAACAAAAACTATTAGCGAAATTAGGTCTGCAGTGATTGAGGCTGGCGAGCGAAGAATAAGACCAGCAGTAATGACAACCACAACAACCATTATTGCCCTACTACCAGTGCTTACATCAACTGGGCGAGGTGCCGACATAATGGTTCCAATGGCCATTCCCGCATTTGGAGGCATGATAGTGGCTGCCATTACCTACTATATTGTTCCCACGCTGTACTGCATGCGCGAAGAGTACAACCTTAAAAAGTCGAAATCATGAAACAATATATAGTAGTAGCAATGCTTATGCTGCTTTTTAGCTCGGTGAGCATTGCCCAAACACTCGACGATTACTTTAGGATTGCAGCCGAGAGCAATCCCGCACTCCAGGCAGCATACAAGGAGTATGAGGCCGCTTTGCAAAAGGTGCCACAAGCAACCTCTTTGCCAGACCCTACCCTATCGTTCGGGTACTTTATTTCTCCTGTTGAGACAAGGCTTGGCCCTCAAAAGGCAAGATTCTCTCTTACACAGATGTTCCCTTGGTTTGGAACGCTTAAAGCACAGGGTAATGTTGCAGCACTTATGGCCGAAGCCAAATTCCAATCATTTATTGATGAGCGTAACAAGCTTTACCTAAGAGTTGCCACAGCATACTATCCTATATATGAGCTCAGACAGCTGGTGCGCATAGAGCAAGACAATGTAGCTTTGCTGAAATCGTACAAAAACATTGCAACGCAAAAATTCGAAAACGGCACAACAACCATGGTTGATGTGCTGCGCGTTGACATTATGCTCTCCGATGCGCAAACTAGCCTTAATATCCTTAAGGATAAGGAGATTCCGTTACTAACCACATTTAACTTGCTGCTAAACCGAAACGCAGACATTGAAGTGATTACAAACGACACTCTCAGCGCCACCCCTCTTTCCGATGGGTACCGCAAGGACTCCCTTGTAGCCATGAATCCAATGTTAAAGGCGCTGGACCTAAAAGTGCAATCAGGCAAAGCATCGGAGATTGTGGCTCGTAAACAGGGCATGCCCAAGCTGGGGGTTGGTTTAGATTACGTTATAGTTGGCCAGAACAAGGATGTTACAATGCCCAACAATGGCAAAGACATAATTATGCCCATGGTAAGCGTTAGCATCCCGCTTTTCAGAGGGAAATATAATGCTTTGGTAAGGGAAGCCCAATTAATGCAGGAAAGCTACTCATATCAAATGCAAGATACAGAAAACAGGCTAACCTCTGAGTACGATGCCGTTTGGTACGAGGTACAAAAGCAGGCTCAACTTTTGTCCCTTTACAATCAGCAAATTGAATCAACACAACAATCGCTTAACCTGCTGTTCTCATCCTATAGCAATTCGGGGAAAGAATTTGTTGAGGTACTGCGCATGCAGCAAATGCTGCTACAGTACCAAAAAATGAGAGCTTCAGCTATAAGCCAGTATCACATGGCTGTTGAAAGGATGAATTACATAACCTCAAAAACACGCTAACATGAAATCCCTAGATAAAAAAACAATAATAGTAGCCGCAACCACCCTTGCACTTGGCCTTTTATTTGGCTGGTTACTCTTTGGTGGAACCAAGGAAAGCACACACAACGAGCATCAGCACACAAAAACCGAGGTTAAAGGTGAAACCATTTGGACTTGCTCCATGCACCCACAGGTGCGCCAGCCCGAACCCGGAGATTGCCCCATATGCGGCATGGACCTTATTCCTCTGGAAGAGGATAAAAACACCCAAACCGACCCAAATGCAATAAGGATGTCACCCACGGCAATGCAGCTAGCCAACGTAAGTACAGCAGTAGTGGGCAGCATAAAACCGAAAAAACAGGTAAGGCTAAATGGCAAAGTGCAATCCGATGAGCGAATGGTTTACTCTCAAGCCTCACACATCCCGGGTAGAATAGAGAAGTTGATGGTTAATTTCACTGGTGAGTTTGTCCAAAAGGGACAGGCAATAGCCTATGTTTACTCGCCAGAGCTGGTTACGGCACAGGAAGAGCTACTCGAAGCCCAACGAATTTCCGAAGCGCAACCACAGCTTTTTTCGTCGGCAAAGGAAAAGCTTAAAAGGTGGAAACTAACCGATAAGCAAATAGCAGAGGTGCTCTCAACAGGAAAAACGATGGACGAGTTCCCCATTCTTGCCGATGTTTCCGGATACGTTACATCAAAACTGGTTAACCTTGGCAGCTACGTGCGCAAAGGAGAAACCATTTACCAAATTGCAGACCTATCAAAGGTTTGGGTTCTGTTTGATGTGTACGAATCGGATATCACTTGGGTAAAAAAGGGTGATAAAATTGATTTCACAATGGCATCACTCCCTGGAGAATCCTTTGCAGGAACAGTAAGTTACCTTGACCCAACTATCGACCCCAAAACGCGTGTAGCAAAGGCAAGGGTAGAATACAGCAACACCGCTAACAAGCTAAAACCCGAAATGTTTGCATCAGGGGTAGTTGAGGCAACACTTACTGGAAAATCAAAATCGTTAGTAGTACCAAAAACAGCCGTAATGTGGACGGGCAAACGTTCGGTTGTTTACGTTAAGGTGGGCTCCAGCCAAGGTGTAGACTTTAGCATGCGCGAGGTCACCCTTGGCCCATCCCTAGGCGATAGCTACATTGTGGAAAACGGGCTAATGGATGGCGAGGAGATAGCAGTAAACGGAACCTTTAGCATTGATGCTGCGGCACAACTAGCAGGCAAGCCTAGCATGATGAGCCCAGAAGGAGGAGCAGCGGTCAGTGGACATAACCACGGTAGTGCTCCATCAAACCAGTTGCATGTGGATGAGCATAGCAAGGAGGCTCCCAAAAACCTAACCATAAGCAAGGAGGCGAAGAGGGCATTAGAACCTCTCTACATCGCCTACCTAGAATGGAAAGATGAGCTAACCAACGATAACTTTGATAAAGCGCAGAAGAAGGCCGAAAACATGAAGCTAGCGCTAGAGAAAGTTGACATGACGCTATTCAAGGGTGATACTCACACGGCATGGATGAACGCTCACAGCCAACTTAGCAATGGATTGCAGCACGTAATGCATCAATCTAACATTAAGGATTTAAGAGAAACCTTCCGGTTAGTTTCTACCCACATGGTGGAGCTAACCACCATGTTCAACCCTTTTCCCAAAACCCTATTTGTACAGCACTGCCCAATGGCCAACAGCAATAAAGGAGCAGACTGGTTAAGCACGCAAAAGGAGATTAGAAACCCATACTTTGGTAGCTCTATGCTAACATGCGGCGAAGTTACCAAAGAGATTAACTAACCATATTTATTAACCACTAATGTTTATTTACCATGAAATACTACATAAGTAAAACTATTAACGCCGATTTTGACAAGGCTATGGAGCAAACCATTCAGGCTCTTAAGAACGAAGGGTTTGGGGTACTTTCCCAAATCGACATAAAGGAGAAACTAAAAGAAAAGTTAGATGTCGATTTTAAGAAGTACACCATACTTGGAGCCTGCAATCCGCCAAATGCCTACAAAGCATTACAGGTAGAAGATAAAATTGGCACCATGCTCCCATGCAATGTAATTGTGCAAGAGCATAGCGAGGGCAAGGTAGAAGTTGCAGCAGTAGACCCAGTAGCATCCATGATGGCAGTTGAGAACCAACAACTATCCGGTATTGCAAAAGATATAAGAGCGAGGCTGGAACGGGTTATTGAATCGCTATAAATGAATTATAACAGAAAGGCTGCCATATAGTGGCAGCCTTTTATTTTAACATCAACCATGTGATTGGTTTTAATACTAAAACTCCGAGCCCTTATGCTTAGGGTAATCCAACGAGTAGTGTAAGCCACGGCTTTCGCGCATTCGCTGGGCGTTCTTGATTATTAGATAACCAACATTTATTAGGTTACGCAGCTCGCAAAGGTTTTGGGTAAGAATTGATTTCTTATACAACTCCTCCGTTTCCCTATAAATAATCTCAAGCCTATCCAAAGCGCGCTGTAAGCGCAAGTTAGAGCGTACAATACCCACGTAGTTACTCATTATTTGCTGCATCTCCTTGTAGCTCTGGGTAATTAGCACCAGCTCCTCCATATGGGTAGTCCCCTCATGATCCCAATCAGGAACCAAAGTATTGAGAGCAACGGAGCCAACTGCATCAACGGAGTGCTTGGCTGCTCTATCGGCATAAACCACAGCCTCAATTAAGGAGTTTGAAGCTAACCTGTTGGCACCATGCAACCCTGTTGATGAGCACTCGCCTATGGCATACAAATGCCTAATGGTACTCTCTCCATTCATGTTAACCTTAATGCCACCGCACAAGTAGTGCGCAGCAGGAACAACGGGTATGTAATCCTTGGTAATATCAATACCAATGGAAAGGCATTTCTCGTAGATATTGGGAAAATGGCTTTTTATATCAGCCGCATCCTTAAAGGTTACATCAAGGTAAACGTGCTCATCGCCACGAATCTTCATTTCGTTATCAATGGCACGAGCCACAATATCGCGTGGAGCAAGTGAGCCGCGCTTATCATATTTTTGCATAAACTCCTTACCATCCAACGTTTTAAGCACAGCACCAAAGCCGCGCATAGCCTCGGTAATTAGAAAAGAGGGGCGCTCGCCAGGATGATAAAGAGATGTTGGATGGAACTGTATAAACTCCATGTTCTCCACTACACCCTTAGCCCTGTAAACCATTGCAATACCATCGCCTGTGGCAACAGCAGGATTAGTGGTAGTGTGGTAAATGTTCCCTGTTCCTCCAGTTGCAATAACCGTGGCCTTAGATAGGAAGGTGTTTACCCGTTGAGTCTTAAGATCGAGCACATACAGCCCAAAGCACGATAAATTAGGGTTGCCCCTTTTAACAACTTCGCCCAAATGGTGCTGGGTAATAACCTCAACGGCAAAGTGGTTTTCGAAAACCTCAATATTGGGATGCTGCCGCACCTTAAGCGTTAGCGCCCGCTGCACTTCGTAACCAGTATTGTCCTTGTGGTGTAGGATTCGATGCTCCGAGTGGCCTCCCTCGCGGGCAAGGTCATAAATACCCTCAGGCTTTTTGTCGAACTTAACCCCCCAACCAATTAGCTGTTTAATTTGCGCTGGAGCCTCGTGTACCACCATCCTAACAACATCCTCGTTACAAAGCCCATCGCCGCAAACCAAGGTATCCTGAACGTGCTTTTCAAAGTCGTCGGGTTCATAGGTTACAGCAGCTATGCCACCCTGAGCGTACGAGGTGTTAGTCTCCTCAAGATTAGTTTTTGAGATAAGGGTAACCTTGCCCTTATCGGCAACTTTTAGTGCGTAGCTAAGCCCGGCAATACCTGAACCAACCACTAAAAAATCGCTATAAAAAAAAGCCATACCTAAGCTTTTTATGTGCTAACACCAAACGTAATGGCGCAACACTAGTTATTACTAGTAAGGCCGACAAACATCAGATAACAGATTATTGCACAGTCTTTTGTTAAAAACAACACAACCGCTCCTTTTTAACAAGAAGTGGCTGCAAATATATGAAACCCACAGAACAAAAGAATTAAATAGATCCCTTAATTAAGGTATTTAACAACAACCAACACTATTGCTTTACTCCAAACTAGTTACACCTAAACATAAAAAACAACAATTGCTATTACGCAACATTATTTGCAAATAGGTGTTTAAGTGAACAATAACGCTGCACCAAAAAAAGCAGTGCCAGAGCAACACCCCTAAAAGAGATTGTAATACCAGCCCATAAAAACTGAAACACCCATAATATCAGCATCAATACAAATAAAACAGCTATTTTTGGCATCGCTATCATTAGAAAGTATCCATTTTGGAGCTGATTAATATCAAGGGCAAAAAACATTGGCTGTTGCTACATTTGCCCAGCATGAAAACTTAAAAGCACATGCACTTTTTGGAAAGCATTAACTATAGTGGACCACTTATTGGCTTAATGGCATTCTTTACCATTGGCCTGTTTCATCCGGTTGTTGTGAAAATTGAGTACCACTTTGGAAAAAAAGTTTGGCTAGTTCTTCTACTTCTTGGGCTTGCGTTTTTAGGCACCTCGGTATTTCTTGGCACAATCCTTTCCACCCTGGTGGGTGTTTTTGGGGCTGGATTAATTTGGAGCAGCTTTGAGGTTAGGTGGCAGCACGAAAGAGTGCTAAAAGGCCAAGCCAAACGAAACCCCAACAGGAAGTACGGCGACGAGTAAACAAGAGTAGCTAAACACAATAGAATTAGAATGCTTAACATAACGGGAATAGTAATAGGAATATCAACTATAGCAATTATTTGGTTTGGACGGTACGCTTGCATTGCAGGAGAGTACCACTTTAGCAAAAAGCTATGGATTGCCTTTTTGGCCGTTGGCCTAGCTGGGGTTGGCGCATCTTTTTTTATTAGCAACACATTAATATCGGCTATAACAAGCATTTTGGGATTCACCTTTTTATGGGGAATTCATGAAATAATAGAACAGGAAGAACGGGTAAACAAGGGATGGTTCCCACGAAACCCAAAACGAGAAAAATAGTAAGCGATGTTTTTTGTAGGACTCTTTACTTCATCGGTACCATACATTATGCTGGCAATAGCGTATAGCCTTTGCTTGCTGTCGGCATCGAGTCCTGAGAACATCCCCGCGCAAGGTTTCTTCCCCGACGAAAAGCACATTGAACTTGAACACCCACAAAGCTTTATTGAGGTTGATGGTTTTTATGCCGATTTTTACGCTACGGCTCCAAGCAACCAAAACAAGGTAGAGTCCAAACTAATTCCGCTGCAGTGCAGCACCATACGCAAGCAGCTGCAGGCTGCCCACAACAACCCCTCTCGACGGTTAATCATAACCTCGTTCATAAACATTCCCCCTCCTGTTATAGGTTAAGCCTTTAGCAGGGATTTACCTAAGTTTTGTTTGCGGCATTAGCTGTAACCAGTCTGTACTCTCTGTTAAAGGTTTTGGAAAGCAAAGTCTAAACCCCAAAATCTTACAACAGGAAAAATGAACACTTTCAAGAAGTTTTTTGCAATAGCTACTATTGCAGTAAGCATTAGCCCTGCTGCAGCCCAAACAGTAGGCGAATTTAAGGACAGCACCTTCCATCCACTTTACAATATGGAAGAGGTTGTAGTTTACTCGGTTAAGGATAAGGAAACTACCAAAAATATTCCTGCATCGGTAACGGGAATTACTGCTGCAGAAATTGAGCGCCGTGAGGTAACTTCTATAAAGGATTTAACATCGCGTATTCCCAACTTTTTTATGCCCGATTACGGTTCAAAGCTCACATCGCCAGTTTACGTTAGGGGAATTGGCTCAAGAACAGGAGCTCCTTCTGTTGGGATGTATGTTGACAATGCCCCGTTCTTTGAGAAATCGGCCTTTGATTTTGAGCTGAACGACATTGAGCGCATAGAGGTTTTACGTGGGCCACAGGGAACCCTTTACGGAAGAAACACCATGGGCGGCATTATTAATATTTACACCAAATCGCCGCTTAGCAGCCGCTCAACCAGAATATCGGTTACAGGAGCAAATTACAACAGCTACCGCACCTCGTTCTCGCACAACCAACCCATTGGAGATAACCTTGGGATTAAGGTAGCAGGAACCTACGGCTCAAACGGTGGTTTTTACAAAAACGCATTCACGAACGACCCTGTTGACCAAGCCGATGTTTGGTCGGGCAGAATAAAGCTTGCTCACAAAA
>DHVO01000054.1 GCA_002412705.1 Bacteroidales bacterium UBA5206
TAATTCCAGAGCTGCGACAGTTTGGATTGCCCATCTTTGCTAGTGCAGGTGTACTTGCAGCGGTTATTGGATTTGCCTCGCAGCAGGCGCTATCGAATATTGTTGGCGGTATTTTTATAGTGATGTTTAAGCCCTTTAGGGTTGGTGATATTGTTAGGATTGGTGCGCAGCATGCAGGTACGGTTGAGGATATTACCCTGCGCCATACCGTTATTCGTAACTTTGAGAATAAGCGGTTGGTTATACCCAACTCCATAATGAATGCTGAGGTAATTGAGAACGCTAATATTACCGATGAGCGAATATGTATATACCTAGAGATAGGCATCGGTTATGAGTCGGATCTCGATAAAGCCCTTTCAATTCTTCAGCATGAGGCCGAATCGCACCCATCATGCATAGATAAGCGTACTCCAGAGGAGATAAGTGATGGTGTTCCCAAGGTTATTGTGCGCGTAGTAAACCTGATGGACTCAGCAATTATACTTAGAGCATACGTTTGGGGATCAACCCCTAGCGAGGCATTTGCAATGCGTTGCGATCTGCTAAAAACAATGGTGACAAAGTTTAAAGCCAACGGCATAGAAATTCCATTCCCTCAGCGTGTTGTGCATATGAGGGGGTAGGGTGTAGGGAAACACATGTTTCCTGTATGCTTACTTTCTACTGTACCTAGGCATAATGCGAATTACCAGGGGGCGTTTTTCTATTTTTCAAATATTCTGTAGGCATAGAGGTGGTTTGGTGCGCTTGTCCTATTGCCCCGCTAGGGGCAATCTGTCGGTAGCACAGAACGATCGGAGTACTTGTCTCGCCCCGTACGGGGCGTTCGAATGAACGAGACATAAGGGCACACCCCTACGGGGTGTATTTCCTGTTTCAGTTGTGTTACCTACCGATGTTGCGTGCCTACGGCACGAAAATTTCTGGTTTTATAAAATCTCAATATTTATGGATATGTTTAATAGTTAAGGGTTAACTTATACTAAAGACATATTAGTGATGTCCTCCTCAAAACATCAATTTTGAACCTTAAAATCCAATTTGTATGTCAAATACTTTTACGCAAATCCACATACAAGTAATATTTGCTGTACAGGATAGACTCTCTCTTATCAATAACTTGTGGGAAGAGCGATTGTATAGATATATTTCCGGAGTAATTCAGAATAGAGGACATAAGCTTTTAGCAATTAATGGTATGCCAGACCATGTTCATATTCTCTTTGGAATGCGTCCTTCTCAATCATTGTCCGATTTGATGCGCGATGTAAAAGGGAACTCTTCATTTTGGATTAATGATAATAATTTGGTTGCGGGGCGATTTTCATGGCAGGAGGGGTATGGTGCTTTTTCGTACTCTAAATCACAGGTTCATTCTGTGGCTTCTTACATTGAGAATCAAAAACTATATCATGAAAAGAAATCATTTATAGAAGAGTATGTGGAGTTTCTAAATGATTTTGGAGTAGATTATGATTCTAAATATCTTTTTAAGCCTATAATTAGCAAATATTAGGATAAGGGGAAGTAAGCATCAGAACCATATAAAGGAGTAACCAAACCGCATTTAGGAGCAAGGGTGATATTGTTATATGGCAGAAATCTAAGAAAAATTAACCTAAGATTTAGGATAGCAATTTATCTGGAAGTGATGTGCTAATAATTTGCGAAATAGGCTGTTCTCCTCTAGCTTAGAGGGGTAGCCTATTTCAAAGTAGTTGACGTTCGCAGAAACTTTATAGCAAGATGCGTACTGTTGAGTGTCTTTATGGATCATTTATGGTTGGACGAACTTTTTATTTGATAGTGCGTTTGCACCTCCTTGCTACGTCCCATACTGCTGTTCAATTCTGTTTTGGCGGCGTTCTTCAAGCAGCTCCTGATCGATAAACTTAATGTCCTTTATCCTTAGCTGTAGTGTTGTTACTCCGCGGAATACATTCTCATTAATGGTGTAGCAAATGTCAAAGGGCTTTCCGTTATGTATGTCGCGGTAGTACTCTGCCAGCTGGAAGGCTATGGCTTGGTGTAGCTTTGGGCTATCCTCGTGGATAATGGTGAGCTTAAGGTGCTCCTTGTCGGAGCCAACAAGCCTACCTTCTCCATTGTCGTAAACGTTCTCCGATACAAATACGGGAGCCATATTGCCAGGTCCAAAAGGCTGAAACTGCTTGAGTATTCTAAAGAACTTGTCGTTTACCTCATCTAGAGAAATCTTGGCATCAATGTCAATTTGGGGAACAAGCATAGCGGGGTCTATACTTCTTGAAACGATATCCTCAAAGCGTTCCTTAAATTTATCCACATTTTCGGCTTTTAGCGTAAGCCCAGCCGCGTACATATGCCCACCAAAGTTCTCCAGCAGATCGGAGCAGGACTCAATGGCTTGGTAAAGGTCAAACCCTGGAACCGACCGTGCAGAACCTGTAGCCAGCCCATTTGATTCGGTTAGCACAACGGTTGGACGGTAATAGGTTTCAATTAGCCTTGATGCAACTATACCCACAACCCCCTTGTGCCACGATGGGTTGTATAGAACCGTGGTGTTACGATGTTGCATTTTGGGGTCGGAGGCTATCATGCGCATTGCCTCGTGAGTGATGTTGCGGTCAACGTTTTTGCGATCGTTGTTGCAGGAGTTAATAAGGGCGCCCATCTCGTAGGCCACAACCTCATCGCAGGCGCAGAGCAAATCAACGGCCGACTTCCCCGATTCCATTCTACCCGCAGCATTTATTCTTGGCCCAATGCGAAAAACTATATCATCTATGGCAATTTGATGCTTCTCGATGCCCGCAATTTTAATAATGGATTTAAGTCCCAGCCGTGGGTTTTCGTTTAGCTTCATTAAACCAAAGTGAGCCAGAATGCGGTTCTCGTCAATTACTGGTACTATGTCCGATGCTATACTAACCACCACTAGGTCTAGGTAGCTGTAAATCTCCTCTGCGGGAATGCCCATTTGCATGCTTAGGGCTTGCAGCAGCTTAAATCCAACGCCACAACCAGAAAGTTCCTTGAATGGGTAGGTGCAATCGGTTCTTTTGGGATCCAGCACCGCAATGGCCTCGGGTATTTGTTCGCCTGGCAGGTGATGGTCGCAAATAATAAAATCTATTTTGCGTTGCTTGGCATAGGCAATTTTCTCAACGGCTTTAATGCCACAGTCAAGTGCTATTACCAAGCTGTAACCGTTTGCCGACGCGTAATCGATTCCCTTGTATGAGATACCATACCCCTCGTTGTAACGGTCGGGGATGTAGTAGCCAATTTTGGAGTGATGCTTTTTTAGGAAGGAGTAAATAAGCGCTACGGCTGTTGTTCCATCAACATCGTAATCGCCATAAACCAATATGTTTTCGCCTTGCTTTATCGCTCGCTGAATGCGATTAACCGCAACCTGCATGTCCTTCATTAGGAAGGGATCGTAGAGATGGCTGAGGTCGGGGCGAAAAAACTTTTTGGCTTCATCAAAAGTGGATATCCCTCGCTGTTGTAGTAGCGTGGCTAAAACCCTGTCGATGCTAAGTACTTCCTGTAAATGTGTTACAATACCGGGGTTTCCGGTTTCTTTATATATCCACTTCTTTTCCATCGTATAAAAATACACAATTTTGGCCAATATTAATGTGTGGCCAAGGGGGTGCTACACCCAAGTAAAACCAAATACATTGGCAAATTGCTGCTTTATGCCAGCCTTTACCTCTTGCATGTCAATGGGTTTGCCCTTCTCTTTTTGCAGTGAGGTTACCCCTTTGTCAACAAATCCACAAGGGTTAATGTAGCTAAAATAGTTGAGATCTGTGTTAATATTAAACGCAAATCCGTGCATGGTAACAAAACGGCTAGCTCTAACGCCTATGGCACAAATTTTTCGCTCTCTGCCTGCAATGCCCTTATCCAACCAAACACCCGTTGCGCCATCGAGCCTATCGGCAGTAATGCCCTGGGTTGCGAGGTATGCAATAACAACCTCTTCCATCTTGTGGATATACTCCTTTAGGGTTAGGTTGAGCGCCTCTAGGTTAAGAATAGGGTAGGCAACCAGTTGTCCTGGACCGTGATAGGTAATATCGCCACCACGGTTTATGTGGTAGTATGTGGCGTTTATGCGCTTAAGCATCTCGTCGGATATTAGCAGGTTGCTGCCTTGTCCGCTCTTCCCTAGGGTGTAAACGTGAGGATGCTCGCAGAAAATAAGGTGATGGCGCTTTTTCTGGTCCGATGGGGTGTTTTTTGATTGAAGAACCTCATTAAACCGCTCTTCCTGATAGTCCCATGCCTGTTTGTAGTCGATTAGACCAATATCCTCAAAGTTTACATTTTCCATTGCTATGTGGATGCTTTTGTTGGTTTGTGCAGCGTTTGGTGCTAGCTATCCTAATAAATGCTTTAGAGCCTATTTTGTTCATTACGTGCTTTGGCAATTGCCTGTTCGGCATGGTACGATGAGCGAACAAGTGGCCCCGATTCTGCAAATCGGAATCCTTTCTCTAGCGCAATTTTGCGAAGTTCCTCGAACTCGGTGGGCTCTACGTAGCGCTCAACGGGTAGGTTCTCGTTGCGTGGACGAAGGTACTGCCCAATGGTTATCATTTGGCAGCCAGCATCAAGCAAGTGATCCATGGTTGCAAGAACCTCTTCGCGGGTTTCGCCTAGGCCAAGCATAATGCCCGATTTTGATAGCACTCCTTGGGATGATATGTACTTAATAACCTCTAGGCTGCGGTGGTACTTTGCCGCCGATCGTACCGATGGGGTAAGCCTTTCTACAGTTTCAAGGTTGTGGGCTACAATGTCGGCATTGGCGCTAAGCACAATGTCTAGAAGCTGAGTGCTGCCGTTAAAATCGGGAATAAGCACCTCAACCTTAGTGTTTGGGTTAACCTCTTTTACCTTGCGAATGGTTTCGGCCCAGTGAGCTGCGCCCTCGTCGGGAAGGTCGTCGCGGGTAACCGAGGTAATAACGCAGTGCTTAAGCTGCATGAGCTTAACGGAATTGGCAAGGTTTTCGGGTTCGTTAGGGTCAACGGTACCCGGTTTACCCGTAGTGGTTGCGCAGAACTTGCAGGAGCGGGTGCAGATATCACCCAAAATCATGAAAGTAGCGGTTCCGTTTCCCCAGCACTCGTGTATGTTGGGGCACATGCCGCTGCTGCAAATGGTGTGTAATCCGTGCTGCTTCACTATTTTGTTAACCTTGGCATAGTCCTCTCCGCCCGAAAGCCTAATTTTTAACCATGCTGGTTTGCGCTCTCTTTCCATTGATGTTTTTTTTGCAAAAAAACGAAAAAAAGTCGGAACAACCCGAATCGGGATGCGAACTTGTTTATGCATAGGTAAAGCGTAGAATTTTCATTAAGTTGCCTAATGTTCTTAAACTTCTTCTAAATAGCTATATTTGCACCCTAAATTTTTAGGAAATGAACAACTTAGAGCTGAGCGAACAGGAGATTATCAGAAGACAATCGCTCGAGGAGCTTCGTAAGCTGGGTATCGATCCTTACCCTGCTGCTATGTACCCAGTTACGCATAGTACTGGTGATATAATGCAAAACTTTGAGCAGATGTGTGATGCCAAAGCAGAGGTTTGCATTGCAGGTAGAATTATGGCTCGCCGTATTATGGGCAGCGCTTCGTTTATGGAGCTGCAAGACGAGAAGGGCAAGATTCAGGTGTACGTCAAACGCGACGACCTTTGTCCCGGCGAGGATAAAACCATGTACAACACTGTTTTTAAGAAACTTTTAGATATTGGCGATATTGTTGGCGTTAAGGGTTTTGTGTTTAGAACCAACATGGGCGAGGAGTCCATTCACGTTCATGAGCTAACCCTGCTATCAAAATCTATACGCCCACTTCCTGTTGTTAAGGAGAAGGAGGGACAGGTTTTTGATGCGGTTACCGATGCCGAGATGCGTTACCGCCAGCGCTACGTGGATCTTGTGGTTAACCCACACGTTCGCGAGACCTTTATTAAGCGCAGCAAAATAATTAGCACCATGCGCGAGTTCTTTAACTCGAAGGGATACCTTGAGGTGGAAACCCCAATTCTACAGCCTATCCCAGGTGGTGCATCGGCGCGTCCATTCATTACGCACCACAATGCGTTGGATATGCCGCTTTACCTTCGTATTGCCAATGAGCTTTACTTAAAGCGCCTTATTGTTGGTGGTTACAACGGGGTTTACGAGTTTGC
>DHVO01000142.1 GCA_002412705.1 Bacteroidales bacterium UBA5206
ATTTAAGGCGGTCTGCGGTTCATGCAACAGGAACAAGCTTTATTGCCTCAAACTCTAAGTTCCAATCATCCTCTGGTTGGGGAATCTACCTTGATAAAAACTGTTCGGTTACGGGTACAGGAAATACATTTATATCGTGTGCCTTAGGCGACATTGGTCAGGACCCGAACTAAATCCTATAATCCACTTACCTTCCGTTGATTGAGTACATTAAGACCAGTTTAGGTGTGTACATATAAAAAGAGGGTGTCCGTTACTTTTGGACACCCTCTTTTTTTATTTGGGCTAGTTTTATATAGGCTAGTAATTCCTCGCACTCCATTTAACCCCGGAGACTTTCCTTAACAAAGGTCAAAAGCTTTCTTTAACTTGCTGCTTTCTGCTTGAGGCTAGAAATTTTATTGCGTTAACTTAAAGGGTTAGGAATAACGTTCCCTATTTTTTATTATGTTTGAGTATGTGCAACAGCTGTTGTATGTGAAAGTTAAGGTGTGTGCTGTTTTGTGGTACCCACCTCAATACAGGTAATTAAACAATTAAAACGATGAAGAGTAGATTAATTCTTGTACTTGCTCTAATAGCATGTGTTTACTCCTGCAATAAGGATGATGCCGAGCCTAAGTTGTTAAATATGAAGGTGTATAGAATGCCTGATAAATCGGACTATAAGGTGGGCGAAACCTTAAATCTTTCTGGGATATGTGTAATGATGTACTATGAAAAACATCGCATAGAAACTGTTTTTTTTGAGGAGTTATCAAGTAACGGGTTAGTATGTACTCCTGCAAATGGTACAACAATGTCTCTTTCAACAAACACACTTAAAATTGTACATACTAAATCTAACCAATCGGTAGAGGTTGACCTATTTGTTTATGAGCCTACTGTTACAGATTATGATGGAAACGTTTATGGCGTTGTAAAAGTAGGTTCGCAGCTATGGATGGCAAGTAATCTTAAGGTTACCCATTATCCAAATGGCTCTCCAATTCCAATGGTGTTCGATAACAATAGCAGTGGAAGTTCTAACGATGAATGGGCTGCACTAGCCCCAGATGCTAAAGCAATCTGTTTTCTCAATGAGGATTCAGAGAGCCAATATGGAGCACTTTATACTTGGTCTGCGGCTATTGGAGATGCAACTACAGGTAGCAGTACAAAGCCAAGTAATTTACAAGGTGTATGCCCCGATGGTTGGCATTTGCCAAGTAATCCTGAGTGGTGGGAGTTAAAAGATTATATTGATAATGTGCTATATACACAGTATGGTAATTCACTGAAAAGTACAAGCGGATGGTACAACAACGGTAACGGTTCTGACATTTATGGTTTTTCAGCTTTACCTGCTGGTATAAGGGATAGGGAAAGTGGCAATTTCCTTAAGCAAACAACTATGGCACGATGGTGGAGTGCTACTGGCGGTGGTACAATCTCATATACAAATGAGATTGGAGCCTTTAACTTTTACTTAACGTCTAGTAGCAATGTTTTTGAAGCAGGAGGGGCAATGGATGGTAATAGTGCATCAAATGGCTTTAGTGTTCGTTGTGTGAAGGATTAAGTTTTAACCAAACCCCAATTCAATTATGAAACACATAGCATTAGCAGGTAACCTTTTGGTTTTGGCCCTATTTTTAGCTTCATGTACCACTAATGACAAAGCAAATCCTGTAGCGGAAAATGTTGGTGAAACCCCAGCCGTTTTAGATGATAATAAAGCCGATGTTGATATTACCTCTTACTCAAAGCGCAGTGGCTATAGCATTATTGATAAGCTTTTTAGCGAGGCACAGGATAAAGATCCTAACCTAAAAGCCCTTGTGAAAGAGATAAACGGAATGGACGATGCAGTAAACGATAGCTTGGCCGGCCTTAAAAGCTACACTTCTAACATGGATATGTATTGGGCTAGTGTGACCAGCCACATCAATCAAATATCCGATACGTTGTACCAAAAGGAGCTGCGCGATATTTTTGGCGCTTTGGAGAAATCGTATAGTAAAAGCATGGAACTTCACAACGAGAAGGAGAAAGAGATTGACGCCAGAAAGCGTATGCTACAGGATACAGAGCTAATAATGAAGCTTGTTGTAACAGAACCAATGATGCATAACTATCAGCAAAATGAACGTCCAAATGCGAAAATCTTAGCTAATATTGTGGCAAAATACGACTCGTTGCTTAACCGCAGCAGGGAGTACACCGACATTAAAAAGTGATTTACAAATAACTAACTTGAATCATGGATATCGATATTATTGCAGAGCTCCGATTTGTTGCAAAGGATAAGATGGCTGACCTAGAGCAGGCTCTTCAACCCCGCCCATACCAAAAGCGCAAGCTGTTTGGGCTGCTCACCAAAACCGCCTACGAGGATGTTTTTGAGGAGTTTGTTGAGAAGAGCACTTCGTTGCACGACAGCTTTGAGGCCGAAGGCTTTCTTTACCTCTTTGATATGGCCAACATGTTTAACGATAAGTACAGCATCGACCTTACCGACGAGAAGTACATGCCGCTGATCGCTAAGCTGCTTAAACGTGAGGAGTACGCCCGTTTTATAGATTTCGACTACAAGGAGGTTATTCTGCCAAAGCTGGAGGCCATAACCGTTCCAACCGATATGCTGCAGCGCTACAATGAGTTCATAGGCTTTGAGAACGACGATGAGCGCATTCAGCATCAGCTTAGCGAGATTAATCGCGTGGTTGAGGCCATACGAAAGGTAACCCCCGATACGGTTCTTTACCTACGGGGCGAATCGATATAGAAATTTTTAGGCTGCTTAGTGCAGCCTTTTTTGTTAACTATTCATTTTCTGGAAAAAAAGATGTAAAATTGATATACAAAACGTTGAGTCCAGAAACAACTATACAAACGGGGCGTAACCGAAAAGCCAAATGAGTAGGATTCTTTAATCGCTATTGTTATGAATTGGTACCTTAAAGTATTAAAACAGTACGCTGATTTTAGCGGAAGAGCACGCAGAAAAGAGTATTGGATGTTTGTACTGTTCAATATCATTTTTGCAATTGCTGCAATGATATTAGACACTGTTTTAGGCATTGGCTTTGCTGGCTTTGGACCTATCTATGGTCTATATCTTTTAGCAATGTTAATCCCATCAATAGCTGTTGGGGTTCGCCGGTTGCACGATATTGGCAAAAGCGGCTGGATGATGCTAGTAATTTTTATCCCTTTTGTTGGTGGTATTTGGTTGCTAATTCTATTCATTCTCGAAGGCCAAGCGGGTACTAATGAGTATGGTCCAAACCCCAAAGAGTAAGTAAATTTTGTAACGTGTGTCGATAGTCAAATGCGTCGAGCACTCTTTTTTACATATTAAAGCGCCATTATCAAGCATTGATAATGGCGCTTTTGTTTTTTAACACCCTTTTTCGGGAATAACAACTCCACATTCTCTATATCTTCGTGCCATATTTTCAGTAGTCCTTTCAAGATATGATCAACGAGATATTCCCTCATCGTTTCAGCAACCAGTTTGTTGTGGCTAGCGATGTTTCAGATAACGATTATGTGCTCCACTACCAAAATGGATCGCTGCTGCTAAAGTCCAATGGCGATGGTTACAATTTGCCTCGCAGAAGTGACCTGCTTCCATCGTTTAACCTTAGCAGAAAGACTTTTATGTTTTCGCTAAACGATGTCCGCTGCTTCCTTGTTTGGAACGATACGTCTTACACCGGAACCAATCTATCCTATGTAGAGGTAAGCCTACTACGAACCCTTCAACCGCAGGAGGTGGCTTGGGTTGGCGTGGTTGGGCATCAGCTAATGGAGTGGTACTCGCAGAACCGCTTCTGCGGAAAGTGTGGCGCACCAACTCACGAAAAGGGCGATGAGAGAGCTATTGCATGCACATCGTGCAGCAATGTGCTATACCCAAAAATATCGCCAGCAATAATAGTTGCCATTGTTTGCAACAATAAGATTCTGCTGGCGCACAACTCCAACTTTAGGAACAACTGGTACTCGCTGGTTGCTGGTTATGTGGATGTGGGCGAGTCGCTGGAGGAGGCCGTTGCCCGTGAGGTGAAGGAAGAGGTTGGGCTCGATGTAAAGAATATCCGCTACTATAAAAGCCAGCCGTGGCCCTTTTCTGGCTCAATGATGATTGGCTTTACTGCCGAAGCCGACGAAACACAGCCTGTGTGCCCCGATAACAA
>DHVO01000048.1 GCA_002412705.1 Bacteroidales bacterium UBA5206
CTTCCGAACTGGCTAAAATGGCAAAAGAGATGATAGAAAAAGAGCATCGGTTAATGGCTCCAAAATATTACCTGGAATAGCATACTCCACAGAAAACACCGTTAGTTAAGCCGAGGAGAAGCAAAAACAAATCAACAGAATTAGTTTTCCATACATAAAATTGGGATAACAGCTCGCTCAATCCCCTTGAATTAGAACTCAAGGGGATTTTTTTTTGATCACCTCAAAGCCTCCATCGCAGGCTAAAGCCATATCCGAAAAAACAAAAAAGCACCAACCACCTATACCCCAGCCTGTTCATATCCCTGTTGATAAACTCTTTTACCATCGGGTTATTATTTAACTATTTTTGCACCAAACTCGGGATACTAGTATGGTTGGAAATTATTCTGAAGATAGTATTAAAACGCTGGTGTGGTACGAGCACATCCGCAAGCGTCCTGGCATGTACATTGGGAAGCTTGGCGATGGTACTCAGCCAGACGATGGGATATACATCTTGCTTAAAGAGGTATTCGACAACTCCATTGACGAATACATGATGGGCTTTGGAAAAGCCATTGACATAAACGTTGATTTTGAAGAGGGAAAAGTCTCCATTAGGGACTACGGACGGGGTATTCCGTTGGGGAAACTTATTGATGTAGCCTCAAAAATGAATACCGGTGCCAAGTACGACTCTAAGGTCTTCAAAAAATCGGTTGGTCTAAACGGCGTTGGTATTAAGGCAGTTAACGCCCTAGCATCAAGTTTTACCATACAAAGCTACCGCGAAGGGCAAAGTAAGCGCGTAGAGTTTTCGGGCGGAGTAATTGTAACCGAAGAGGATTTACCTGCCAACGGACAAACCAATGGAACTAGGGTTGAGTTTGTTCCCGACGAAACCGTTTTTGGCACCTATAAGTACCAGAACGATTACATCGAGACCATGCTAAGGAACTACTCATACCTTAACACGGGCTTAGCCATTCGTTACAACGGATCCACCATACAGTCAAAAAACGGTTTGCTCGACCTTCTTCAGGAGAACATGTCGGGCGAAGGGCTCTACCCCATTGTTCACATCAAAGGTGAGGACATTGAGATGGCCTTTACCCACGGCTCTGGCTATGGAGAGGATTACTACACATTTGTTAACGGACAGCACACCATTCAGGGAGGTACCCACCTATCCGCTTTCCGAGAGGTGTTTGTAAAAACCATCCGCGAGTTCTACAAAAAAGATTTTGATGCCTCCGACGTAAGAACCTCAATAATTGCAGCACTTAGCGTAAAGGTTGAGGATCCCATGTTTGAGTCGCAAACAAAAACCAAACTAGGCAGCAAGGATATGGGGCCCAATGGCCCTTCCATTAGGCAGTACATTGGCGACTTTGTTAAGGAAACGCTTGACAACTACCTGCATAAGCATCCAGATATTGCACAGGGCTTGCTAACCAAAATACTAGAGTCGGAAAAGGAGCGCAAGGCCATATCGGGCATAAAAAAAATTGCCCGCGAACGGGCAAAAAAGGCCAGCCTGCACAACCGCAAGCTACGCGACTGCCGGGTTCACTACAACAGTACCGACAACCGCCGCGAGGAGACCACAATGTTTATCACCGAGGGGGATTCGGCTAGCGGATCTATAACCAAATCGCGCGACGTATCAACCCAAGCGGTATTCTCACTTAGAGGAAAACCTCTAAACACCTTTGGGTTAACCAAAAAGATTGTTTACGAGAACGAGGAGTTTAACCTGCTACAGGCAGCCCTTAACATAGAAGAGGACTTAGAAGATTTACGCTACAACAAGGTGGTAATTGCAACCGATGCCGATGTGGACGGGATGCATATCCGCTTGCTGCTTATAAGCTTCTTCCTTCAGTTTTTCCCAGATCTTATTAGGCAAGAGCACCTATTCATTCTGCAAACACCTCTATTTAGGGTAAGAAACAAAAAGAAAACGGTGTACTGCTACTCTCCCGAAGAGAAGGAGAAAGCCATAAAGGAGCTGGGCCCAAATCCAGAGATAACCCGATTCAAAGGTCTCGGCGAGATTTCGCCCGACGAGTTTAAGCACTTCATCGGCAAGGATATAAGACTAGATCCCGTTCGTCTTACCCGCGATGACTCCATTCAGGATCTTCTAAACTTCTACATGGGCAAAAACACGCCCGAGCGGCAGGAGTTTATTATAGACAACCTGCGCATAGAGGAGGATATTGTTGATGAGGAGCCCCCAATGAAAAAGGTTGACGAGCCCCACAAGCTGGAACAAGGCGCAGTTGCCTAGCCAGCGCTTACAAAAGAGGTTATTCCATGGGCTAACGGAGCAATCCGTGCCCAAACACTTTACGCAGAACCATGACTATTGACCAATTTGATGCTGATGAGCTGCTAAATGGCGACGATACCCGCAAAACATCGCCCGATGAGCATGCCCGTATCACCAAGCTAACCGAGGGAGCCAAAAAGGTACACCTTACTGGGATGTACAAGGATTGGTTTCTCGACTACGCCTCGTACGTTATCCTAGAGCGCGCCGTACCGCATCTAGACGATGGGCTTAAGCCCGTACAGCGCCGTATTCTTCATGCCATGAAGAAGCTAGACGATGGGCGTTACAACAAGGTGGCCAACATTATTGGTCACACCATGCAGTACCACCCCCACGGCGACGCATCCATTGGCGATGCTCTTGTACAGCTAGGACAAAAGGATTTGCTCATAGACCAGCAGGGAAACTGGGGTAACATACTTACCGGCGACGGCGCAGCAGCGCCCCGTTACATTGAGGCTCGCCTCTCTAAGTTTGCCCTTGATGTGGCCTTTAACGCCAAAACAACCGAGTGGATGCTTAGCTACGATGGCCGTAACCAGGAACCGGTTACCCTTCCCGTTAAGTTCCCTTTGCTACTAGCACAAGGTGTTGAGGGTATTGCTGTAGGTTTAGCATCAAAAATACTACCGCACAACTTTAACGAGCTTATTGATGCGGCCATTCTCTACCTAAAGAACCAGGACTTTGAGCTGTACCCCGATTTTCCTACGGGTGGCCTAGCCGACTGTAGCCGCTACAACGACGGGCTACGCGGAGGTGCCGTTAAGGTTAGGGCACGCATAGCCAAACTCGATAAAAAAACGCTGGTAATTACCGAAATCCCTTTCGGAAAAAACACCTCGTCGCTTATCGACTCCATACTTAAAGCCAACGATAAGGGCAAAATCAAAATAAAGAAAATTGACGATAACACCGCCGAGAACGTTGAAATTCAAATTCACCTTCCGCCGGATGTGTCGCCCGATAAAACCATAGACGCCCTGTACGCCTTTACCGACTGTGAGGTATCCATATCGCCCAACAGCTGCATAATTTACGAGGAAAAGCCCCGTTTTATGGGCGTTAAGGAGATTTTGCGCGCATCGGTGGACCACACCAAGCACCTACTAACCCTTGAGCTAAAAATTCGCCTTGCCGAGCTGCACGAAGAGTGGCACTTCTCATCGCTCGAGAAGATTTTCTTTGAGCAAAAGATCTACCGCTTACTTGAGCAGGATACCGAAACTTGGGAAATGGTTATTGAGTCCATTGAGCGTGGCTTTGACCCATACCGCCCATTGTTCCGCCGCGATATTACCCGCGAGGATGTGGTAAAGCTCACCGAAAAGCCCGTTAGAAAGATTTCTAAGTTTGATATTAAGAAAGCCGACGAGCAAATTAAGGGCATCGAGGCCGAAATGGAAGAGGTTAACAATCACCTTGCAAACATTGTAACCTACACCATTAACTACTACCAGCAAATAAAGAAGAAGCACGGTAAAAACCGCGACCGCAAAACCGATCTGCGTAGCTTCGATACCATTGAGGCAACCAAAGTGGTTGTGGCAAACGAGAAGCTTTACGTTAACCGCGCCGAAGGATTCTTTGGTACTGGACTTAAAAAGGATGAGTTTGTTGGCGATTGCTCCGACATTGACGATGTTATTGTAATTCTCCGTAACGGGAAGTACATCATCACAAAGGTACAGGACAAAGCATTCTACGGTAAGGACATACTCCATATTGGCGTATTCAAGAAGAACGACTCGCGCACCATTTACAACGTGGTTTATCGCGATGGCCGCAATGGCGCCATACTTATGAAGCGCTGCGCCATTACTGGCGTTACCCGCGACAAGGAGTACGATATGACCAAGGGAACCGATGGCTCGCAAATCCTTTACATGAGCGTTAACCCCAATGGCGAGGCCGAAATTCTGAAGGTATTCCTTAAGCCACGCCCAAGGCTTCGCAACCTAATTATCGACCTCGACTTTAGCACCCTTGCCATAAAAGGGCGTAACTCCATGGGTAACATATTTACCCGCTACGCCATACACAAAATGCAGGTTAAGGAGAAGGGTATAAGCACCCTTGGCGGGCTAAGAATTTGGTTTGATGAGGATATTTACCGCCTAAACCACGATGAACGCGGCCGATTCCTTGGTGAGTTTCACGATGGCGAAAAAATACTAGTGGTTCGCAAAGCTGGTGTTTACTACCTAACCAACTACGATCTTACAAACCACTACGAGGAGGATATACTGCTTATTGAGAAGTACGAGGAGGACAAAGTTTTCTCGGCCGTTTACTTTGATGGGGAGCAAAAGTTCTTCTACCTAAAGCGCTTCACCTTTGAGCCAACAGATAAGCCACAGCCCTTTATTCCAGAGGAGCAGGGCTCGTACCTTGTTGCTCTAAACGACGACATTTACCCATGCGTTGAGGTTACCTTTAAGGGCAAAAACGCAGAAAAAGAGCCAGAGCAAATTGATGCCGATGAGTTTATTGGCGTTAAGGGATTCCGTGCAAAGGGTAAACGCTTATCGACACTAGAAGTTAAGCAGGTAAAATTTATTGAGCCGCTCCAAAAAGAAGAGCCCATTGATGAGGATCAAGAGATGGACGAGCCATCCGATACCGACAACGCCGAGCTTGATGGCGATGCCGAGCAAATGGAGCTAGACATATAAGCCATTACACAATAAACTTTAACGCAACAACAAAAACCTTTGCCTTTTGGCAAAGGTTTTTTTAATTTGGTGGGCGTAAAAAACCGGCAGAAACAACTTGTAACCACTAAACCACAACCAACCCAATGAAAGTTTACCTTATAGGCTTTATGGCAAGCGGCAAAACAACTGTAGGAGAGAAGTTAGCCAAGGTTCTTGATTTTAACTTTTTAGATCTAGACCAGTACATTGAGCATAAGCACAGCAAGCCCATTAAGGTGATATTTGAGGTGTGGGGCGAAACACGTTTCCGCGAAATTGAAAGCGAAGCGCTACGCGAGGTTGCAACCCTTAATGGCAACTACGTAATTGCCTCTGGCGGAGGAACCAGCTGCTTTTACAACAGCATAGACTTTATGAATAAAAATGGACTAACCGTTTACCTAAAAATGGAAGTTGCCGAACTAGTTGCCCGCCTAATTGAGGCCAAGAACGATCGTCCTTTACTATGGGGCAAAACCAAGGATGAGCTCACGGACTACATTCTGCGCGTGCTTGACGAGCGCAAAAAGTACTACGAAAAGGCCAAGGTAACCATTAACGCCTCAAACGTAGATGTGGAACAGCTTGCTGCAACCATTAGGTCGGTGGAGGTGTAAGACGACTACTCTTTTTCATTTTTAGTCATCAAATTTATTCTATTAAAACATGAAAAAATTACTGTTTATTGCCATCTCAGTGATAGTTTTTTGTAGTGCATACACACAAGAGAGACTAAAAGATTACATAGTTAATTCAAAAGGGAACAACCCATTAAAATATGAGTGGACGGGAAAATCAACTCAACCAAATACAATGTACACAATAAGAACTATCACAGTTGAGGGTGATAACGTATTTATTAAAGAAATCATTCAATTTCAAGGAAAAATAGCCTCCGAGACAATTTACACTTGCACTTTAACTAGTCATGAATTGAAAACAAAAAAAATTACATCAATCAATGTCTTATCTGGTCAAAACGAAAGAATCACTGAACAGTCTTTACTTAAACTGCCACCCCTTGGACAAAAGGTAAAATGGGAGTTCATAGATGAGCGAGATGGAACAAAATTCACTTATTCAGTAAAAGAAACAACAATCAACAACAAAAAAGCATTAGAGTTGACAGAAGTTATAGATGGACTAAATGTGACTGGATATACATATTATGTACTAGGGATTGGACTTTACAAAAAGACAATAAAAGATGACAATGGAAATATCACAACTTTAATGACTCTAGTAAATTAAAAAAGATAGTTTCCAAAAATATAGAAAACTATCTTTTCTTTCATCTGCTGAACTTATCTTCAAAAATCAATTTAGAGTTCAACTTTTCAAGCCATCAACAGAATGATTACCAATACAATAGAAGCAATAGATTCGATAAGCAAAATGATTAATAAGAACCAACGCTGACTTCTATCTAAGTCCTTGGATTTAATAAGAATACGCATATAATTTAAGTATTCATTACTTCACCGATTACTTAAAATGCAAATATAATAAAAACAAAGCAATCCAACAATCAATCAACTGAATATCAAAAACAACACTAATTTACTTAAATCAATTTGTCAAAAGTCAGTTCATTCTTCAAAATCAAAAAAACAATCGCATTTAACTTATCTATCAGATAGAAACACTTCTACAAACCAAGATGAGAAGTTCCTTTCCTCCCCGCCATTTGCCCACAGGCGGCAGCAATGTCCTTTCCGCGCGACTCACGAACTGAGGCTATTACTCCGCTCCTGTTAAGAGCCTCAATAAAACTTTGCAGCTCATTGGAATGGGGTGTGCTATAGGCAGCATTCTCATGCTGGTTCCAGGGAATAATATTAATGTGCGTACGCAAACCGCTTAGCAGCTCACCCAAAGCCTTGGCGTGGCTTGGTGAGGTGTTTACGCCACCAAGGGCTACGTACTCAAACGAAACGCGCAGCGGTTTAGGCAACGGTTTTTGCTTAATGGCCGCAATGGTTTGGGCAATGGGGTTGCTACGCTCAATGGGCATAATGCCAAAGCGCTCATCGGGAAATGGGCTATGCAGACTAATGGCAAGGTTACACGGTGGGTTGGCAAGAAAATCGGATAGCACGTGCTGCAAGCCAACCGTTGAAAGGGTAAT
>DHVO01000135.1 GCA_002412705.1 Bacteroidales bacterium UBA5206
TTTGGAATCCAACATTGTATGCTGCAGCCAAAAACCAGGTGCTGCTGGCGGTATCGGCGTTAAACCTTGCCTGCATCACTTTAATAAAAGCAGCTAGGTACTTTAGCTGCCCGCTAAGGGATTCCAACCGCTTAACTCGTTCCAGTCGGGCAGTTGCACTGGGTGCGGTGTCGAATTTCCCAAAGGAAAGCGGACTATTGCTGGTATCTACTAGTTGGTTCCAGGCAAGCTCTAGCTCCTCGGCAAAGGAGGGTTTCATTTGGAACTGCCCAACGGAGAAGTTGGCGTACTCCTTCCCGTACTGAATGTAGAGAACCTTTAGCGCCCTAACCTCAATGGCATCCTTTAGGGCGGAGTATCGCATAACCTCGGGGAAAACAACCGCTTTGGCAACGCATGGGTTTATGCCGTAGCGGGCTAGGGTATCGGTAATCCAAGGGGCTTTGTTGAAAAAAGCCACGGCATTGCCGTAGCTCTCTGGGTAAACTATTCTGTAATCCTGTGCTTTGGTGGCAAGTGCAATAAAGATGCTACAAATCGCGAGAGTAAAGCACCAGATTCTTTTCGTTTTCAAGGGTGATAATTTTTAGCGTTGTTTTACCATTCTTTACTATTGGGATAATGTGCACAGGGCTTGGAATGGTCGATTTATCGGGGAATACAATCTTTTCGTAGGAGCTAATGGCAACGCGTTTGCCATCGGGGCTAAACCACAAGTCGCAGGTGCTGGCCATTTCGGGGAAGGTCATAAGGGGCTGCCCGTTTAGGTAAAGCTTGCCCTGGGCGCGCATAAACCAGTTGCTGCCCGATGTTTTGGTAAACCATATATCGCGGTCGGTTACCTTATCAAGGTTGTATGGCCCAAAGCTCTCGCCCGTTGATGTGTTTATGTGGAACTGCATTAGCTCCTCGTAGGAGTATGCGCTGGCATCAAAATCCTCGGCGTTAAAGTTTATGGTTGTAGTGATTATGGCAAATGTACCATCGGGGCTAATCTTTAGGTTTTGCGGTGCACCTTTAAGCAGCGTTGTTTTTCCTGTTACCGATGAGAATAGCAGGAACCTATTCTGCTGATCCATTGCAACGGCAAAAAAGTTCTTGGTTTCGTGGGAGAACTGAATATCCATAATTCCAAGGTATGGCCCGTAGGTTTTGCCCTTTACGTTTAGCGCAACAAAGCCCTCATCGGTTTGGGTAACGGTTTGGTTGTATAAATCCTCATCGTTGGTGTTGTTCCCCTCAAATATGGCGCAGCTGTAGTAGTCGTTACCGCAGGTTCTAATCATATCCTCGGGCAGCTCATCAAAAGGCCCTTTCTTAACGCCGTTGTCAATTACATAAAACTTATCGTTTTGCTTGGTAACAAGGTAAATCTCGTTGGCGTTGGCGGTGAGGTTAATGCAGCTCTCGCTGTAAACAATGTACTCATCGGGCTCCAAGGTGTAAATAGCCTTGCCAGTGGGTTGCTGGGCAACAAGGGTATTGGTTGCAACTATTCCTATTAGGATTAGCAGGGCTGATAGGCATTTTGTTCTCATATGGTTGGTGTTTGGGATTTTGGGTAGATAAATTTAAGCGATTTTATAAAATGCGCGTATTTTATTGATAGGAATATGATTACCGTTTGCCTAATAAAAAAGGAGCGGGAATGTCCGCTCCTTTGCTAAGTATCCTAATAATGGCTATTTACCCAATCGCCTTTTGGTGTACCACCAAAAAATTACTCCCGATACTACTGCTGCTGTAATGCCAATGGGGTATCCAATGGCCTGCGATAGCTGGAACCCTTCGGGCGCAATAAGGATGTAGTTGGTAATTACGGCAGTCATAAAAATAGCGGGGATTAGCGTTATCCAGTAAAGCTTTTTCTCCGATATTAGATAAACCGATATGGCCCAAAGCACAACCGTAGCAAGTGTTTGGTTGCTCCAAGCCATATATCGCCAAATAATTTCAAAGTTGATTTGGGTTAGCGTAAAACCAATGGCAAATAGGGGCAGGCTCACAGCCAAGCGGTTCCATATTTTGGCCTGCTTAAAGTTTAGGAAATCGGCAACAATAAGCCTAGCGCTTCTAAAGGCTGTATCGCCCGATGTTATTGGAGCGGCAACAACGCCCAGAATGGCCAGTAGTCCTCCCAGTTTACCCAGCGTTGTATCCGATATGGTTTTAACCGCCCATGCCGCATCATTGTTATGCTGGGCAAGGGCGCTGTTAAGCTCGGGTACGCCACCAAAGAAGCTCATGGCCACAGCGGCCCATATTAGGGCAACCAAACCCTCGGCAACCATTGCCCCATAGAATACGCGGCGGCCAAGCATCTCATTCTTTAGGCATCGCGCCATAAGCGGCGATTGCGTGGAGTGAAACCCCGATATGGCACCGCACGCAATGGTTACAAATAGCAAGGGGAATATGGGGAACTTATCGGCGTTGGCTTTCATGTTATGCAGGTTTGCAGGAACCAGCTCAGGTATGGGGTAGCCATTGTACACCATGGATATGCCAATGCCCAAAGCCATAAATAGCAGCGCAAGCCCAAAAATGGGGTAGATACGGCCAATTAGCTTATCAATGGGCAGCAGCGTAGCCAACACGTAGTAGGCAAAAACAATCCACACCCAAAATGTTTTTGATAGCGATTCGGGAGTTAGGCTGGCTAGTATTCCCGCAGGCCCTACAATAAAAACGGCGCCAACAAGAATCATTAGCAGAACGGTAAACACACGCATAAACTGCCTAAAGCCGTTGCCCATGTACTTGCCCACAATCTCCGGTATGCTAAGTCCTCCGTGGCTTATGGATAGCATGCCTGAGAAGTAATCGTGAACAGCGCCTGCAAAAATGCACCCAAGCACAATCCACAGGAATGCAACGGGGCCATACGTTGCACCCAGTATGGCTCCAAATATCGGCCCAAGTCCAGCAATGTTTAGAAACTGTATCAGGAATATTTTCCACCAGGGTAGCGGAACGTAGTCAACCCCATCCTGCATGGTTATGGCGGGCGTTGCCCGTTTGGGATCGGCACCAAAAACCTTCTCCACAAACTTACCATAGATTAGGTAGCCCAGAATAAGAATGGCAATGCTTATAATGAATGTTATCATAGCTAAATGGTTAGAGCCATAAAAGTAGTAAATATTGGGTGTCGATATTCCTGTACCCGTTGGTATATATATGATTATTTGCGGGGAAAAGGTTGTAGCGTAGAGGTGATATATATTACCGTTGGAGTAAGGGTGATATATATTACCCCTTAAAACAGTTAGATGTACGAACTATTGCGGGCTAAAGTGGTTATAATTGTAGATAAACAAATAGTATTTACTGCTTTGCCCATTATAAAATATAACCCTGTGATTATTAAGATTAGATATTTACGATGTTATTCTAAAACTGTTTAGTATTGATACTTAAAAATTGTTTGTTTGTCAAAATAGGAATGATATCAATCATTAAACATTGAATTCGCTCTTGCGTAACCGTATATTGAACGAGCGTTTAAAATTTTTTGAGAGAATCAAATTGTGTGCTTATAATAAAACTCAACCACTATGAATTGGATTAATAACCTTAAAATTGGAGTTAAGCTTAACCTGTTAATGGGAGGCTTTGTTGTTTTTGGTTTTATTCTGTTTGGCTTGTATTTCAATCAGATATTGCAAAAACAGATACTTGAAAGTGCCGATGCTAATATGATAGAGCAAGTGAAGGATCTTACCGAACTCCTATCTATAGAGCAAAAGGCTAGTACAGAAAAACTTACGATGGCAATGGCAATTGCCAAGCAGCAGTTCTTGTTGCAGGGGCAACTTCGTGAGGATAAAACCCAGCAGGTAAGCTTTAGCGCAACAAACCAAGAGACTGGTGCAGGAATTAATGTAACAGTTCCAAAATGGTATTTGGGTAGCACAGCAATTCATGGTAATAACGATTATGTTGATGCGGTTAGTGCGCAATCGGTAAAAACGGTTACCGTATTCCAAAAGATTAACGATGGCTACCTACGCATTGCTACCAACATAAAAAAGGGCGATGGAACCAGAGCTGTTGGAACGTTTATACCCTCATCAAGTCCTGTTGCCCAAGCAATAGATAAAGGGCAGCCTTATAGGGGGAGAGCCTTTGTGGTTGGAGACTGGTACACAACAGCCTATGATCCGATTATAATTGGTGGTGAGGTAAAAGGGATGCTATACGTGGGTATTCCCGAAAAGGATTTAGGTGCAGTAAGGGCATTCTTTAATCAGAAAAAATATTTTGACAATGGCTATCCGTTCATTATAAGTGCCGATGGCGATTTTGTTGTACACCCAACTAACGAGGGGAAGAATGCTTCGGACGAGGAGTTCTTCCAGCCCATGAAATCTAACAAAACGGGACAGATTATTAAGGATGAGTATGTATGGCAAGGAGATCATAAAATACAATTCTTTAAGTACTATGAGCCCATGGATTTGTATGTATCCCTTAGCTTTTATGAGGATGACATGAATAAAATCCTAAGTGACGTTAGACTTGGAGTGATTATAGCAACTGTGCTTGCAGTTCTTATTATTTTCTTGCTGATAAGGTTAGTGTCCCGTTCGGTGGTAATTGCACTTCGCAAAGGCGTAGATTTTGCTAAAACTGTTGCTGCTGGCGATTTAACAGCCACAGTAGATGTTTACCAAAAGGATGAGATAGGAGAGCTTGCACAAGCGCTGCGCGAGATGGTTGCCAAGCTAAAGGATATTGTGGAGAACATTATGACAGGCGCCGATAGCATTTCCATTGCAGGTATGGAGGTTAGCTCCGCATCGCAGCAGCTATCGCAGGGTGCAAGCGAGCAAGCCTCGGCAGCAGAGGAGGTTTCAAGTTCCATGGAGCAAATGGTGGCTAACATTGAACAGAATACAGATAACTCGCGTGTTGCCGAAAAAATATCCATAAACGTATCGGAAGTGGTTACAAAGGTTGGGCAGGCTGCTGGCGAGAGCTTAGAGTCCATAAGAAATATTGCTGATAAGATTTCCATTATTAACGATATAGCTTTTCAAACCAATATTCTTGCCCTTAATGCAGCGGTGGAGGCCGCTAGGGCAGGGGAGCATGGACGTGGTTTTGCAGTGGTTGCTGCCGAAGTGCGTAAGCTTGCCGAGCGTAGTAAAGTGGCTGCCGATGAGATTGTATCCCTTGCATCAAAAAGTGTTAAGGTTACCGATGAGGCTGGCGTTTTAATGGCCAAGCTAATACCTGAAATTGAGCGAACATCTAAACTGGTACAGGAAATTGCTGCTGCAAGTACAGAGCAGAATTCTGGTGCCGACCAAATTAACAGCGCAATTCAGCAGCTTAATCAGGTTACCCAGCAGAATGCGGCATCCAGCGAGGAGTTGGCAACAAGTTCGGAGGAGCTTAGCAGCCAGGCCGATCAGCTTAAGGAGGCCATTCAGTACTTTAAGGTTGACTCAGCCAAGAATATTGTTAAGAAGATAGGTAGGTCAAAGGGTGCCGATTTGGCCATGTTCGATTCGGAGCCTACGCCAAAAAGCAAACCCGCGGTTCAACCCAAACCACAGGTTAAGCCACAGGCTAAGGTTACCAAACCTGCAGCTCCGGCTCCCGATAAAAAGTCAACGCAAACCAAAGGTGTAAACCTAAAGGGATTCGATACCACCAAGGGTGACGATGGTTACGAGCGCTTTTAACCGTTACCTGTAAATACGCTGTCTATTTAACGCCCGCTGATACTCGCGGGCGTTTTTGTTGTGCTCGGTCAAGGTGCGAGCAAACGCATGGTACCCAGAAAAGTCGGACTTGGCGCAAAAGTATAAGTAGCTGTGCTGCTCGTAGTTTAACACGGCTTCGATGGCCGATATTGATGGAGAGTTAATTGGCCCAGGAGGAATTCCCCTGTTCTTGTAGGTGTTGTATGGCGAGTCTATGTTAAGATGCTTTGTAAGGATGCGGCGTAAGCCAAAATCGCCAACGGCAAACTTAATGGTTGGGTCGGCTTGTAAGGGAATGCCCTTGCGTATGCGGTTTATGTAAACACCCGCAATTCTGGGGCGTTCGTCCTTTTTCACGGACTCCTCCTCAACTATTGAGGCTAGCGTTATCACTTCCTCCTTGCTCAGGTTAAGGGCAGCGGCCTTTTCTATGCGCTCATCGTTCCAAAAGCGTTGGTACTCCTTGTGCATCCTCTCAAACAGCTCCTCGGCCGAGGTTGTCCAGAAAAATTCGTAGGTGTTTGGTGTAAAAATGGCAATGAGCGTTTCTGGTGCTAGGTTGTACTTTGCGGCAGTGCCAGGGTTGCGGAATAGGGTGATTATGGATAGCGAATCGGCCTCAATTTGTCCTCCAATCTTACCCGCTATCTGTTCTGGTGTTCTAACGTTGTTAAAGGTTACTTTAACTGGCGTTTGTAAACCGGCGCGCAGCATGTTTATGAGCTTGCGGTTGCTCATCCCCTTGGTTATTTTGTAACAACCTGGCTTAACGCTATGCGGATAGCCCATGCGCGATGCGGTTCGCTTAAATGAGCTGGTATCAATAAGTATATCCTCATCCTTAAGCATGCTAAGAACGTAGCTGTACGTAGAGCCTGTTGGGATGTAAATTAGCTTTCCCTTGCTGCTCTCCACCTTAACGTTGGGAGCCATTATGCTATGGTACGAGCGGTAAAAAAAGTATAGCCCTATAATGGCAAGTGCAAACAGCACAATAAATACCTTACTGTTTGTACTAATCTTAGTAGATTTCTGGGTCATTGTTCCATGGTTTTGGGATGCCAAATATAAGAAAAACTGATAAGTTGATTTTTAGTGCGGCTAACGATATGGTGGCTTAAAACTTTTTCCTCATTGATTTTTACTGCAAAACGTAGAATTGGCGCAATGCGAATGTTTCTGTCAATTATTGATGATATTTGATAAAAGTATTGAATGGTTATAATAATTTGATAGCAAAATGTTGTATTTGTCAAAATATGCGTATTTTTGACAAAAAGGGAAAATGAATGTCAAATCTAACCGAACCATACGATAGGAATAAACCCTATAATAGTTTGCCACTTCTTCCGCCAGATGACGACAAGGTTGAGACGAAAGATGTTTTTATCGCTTTAAACAATGCAAACAAAGCCCTTGCTGAGTTAAAAGGGATTGCAAAAAAACTATCAAATCAGTCAATGCTAGTGAATACCATTGCGCTTAGAGAGGCAAAAGCAAGTACAGAGATTGAAAACATATTCACAACTGACGACGAACTTTATAAGGCGCTCACAATTAGCGAATACGGACTAAAAGGAAATGCAAAGGAAGTTTTAAGATATAGACAAGCGCTTTGGAAAGGATATCATGATATTGCAAAAAATCAGACGTTAACAATTGAAACTCTTATAGATATTTATCAGGAAATAAAGCAGGTTAATGATGGTATTAGACCCCCACAAACTGAAACTGTGATATTTAAACGAGGTAGTGGGTTGTTGTCGGGCGAAGTGGTTTATACCCCACCAAGAGGAACTCAAATTATAGAACAGAAGTTAAGTAATCTAATGGAATACATTAATAATGATTCAAAATATCCCTATGACCCATTACTTAAAATTGCAATTTCACATTATCAATTTGAAGCCATTCACCCATTTAGAGACGGGAACGGAAGAGCTGGAAGAATTTTAAGTATTCTGCTAATGATTCAAAAGCAACTGTTAGATGTTCCAATCCTCTATTTAAGTGCATTTATTATTAGAGAAAAGGATGAATACTATGAACTCTTAAAAAATGTAACAACCCTTGGAAAATGGAGACCGTGGATAATATATATTCTTAGAGCAATTGAGGAAACATCAAAATATACAATTAGCAAGATTGAAGAAATTGATAGGTTGTTTTCAAGAACTACAGAAATAGTTAATGAAAAGTACCCATCGATAAGAAAAGAATTCATCGAGAAACTTTTTGAACAGCCTTACATAAGCCCGAAGAAGTTGTTAGACAAAAATGCAAAGAGTCTCAATACAGTCAAGAAATATCTTAAGCAACTTGAAGAAATAGGGCTTTTAGTTCCAGAAAAGATTGGGAAGGAGATAGTTTATTTGAATATTGACCTATTCAATATTTTATCCGAATCCTAAAATGGACTATCACAGCGTGGGGTGTTGTCAATGCAGACTAATTGGATGCTCGCTTCCTACTTTTTTCGCCTCCAGTCGTTGTAGCATAAAAAAATCCCCAATCACAAGGTGAAAGGGGATGTTATGCTAATGTGCGCGCAGCGGTTACTGCTACAGCAATCTACTTAAGGTTTACCACTGTTTTGGCAATTTGCTCCAGCGCATAGGTTAAATCCTCATCGGATGCTGCGTAGGAGAAGCGAATGCACTCTGGTGCACCAAAGGCGTTACCAGACACAATGGCAACATGCGCTTTGTTAAGGATGTACATGGCAAAATCGTCGGCATTGTTAATGGTTGTTTCGCCATCGGACTTGCCAAAGAAGTAGCTAATGTCGGGGAAAATGTAGAATGCTCCCTGCGGAACGTTAGTTTTAAAGCCCTTGATTTTAGAAAGGCCATCAATCATCAGGTCGCGGCGCTTTAAAAAGGCCTTGCACATAAGAGTAGGGTAGCTTCCATCGGAGTTAATGGCAACGGTAGCCGCTTTTTGGGCAATGGAGTTTGGTCCCGAGGTGGTTTGGCCTTGTAGCTTTGAGCAAGCCTTAGCAATCCAGGTTGGTCCAGCCATGTAGCCAATACGCCAGCCAGTCATGGCGTAACCTTTGGATACTCCATTTATGATGATAACCCTATCGGCAACGCTCTTAAACTGAGCAAAGCTCTCATGCTTACCAACAAAGTTTATGTGCTCGTAAATCTCGTCGGAAATAACGTAAAGGTTTGGATGTTGGGCTACAACATCGGCAATGGCAGCCAGCTCATCCTTGGTGTAGATACTACCCGTTGGGTTCGATGGCGAGCACAGAATGAGCAGCTTGGTGCGTGGAGTAATGGCATCGGCCAGCTGCTTGGGGGTAACCTTAAAATCGTCGTCGATTGATGTGGGGATAATCACATTTTTACCCTCGGCAAGCTTAACCAGCTCCGAGTAGCTAACCCAGTATGGAGCAGGAATAATAACCTCATCATCCTTATCAATAAGGGTAAGAATTACGTTTGATAGGGTTTGCTTAGCACCGTTAGATACCACAATTTGCTCAGGGGCATAGGTTAGCCCATTCTCGCGCTTAAGCTTGTTGCTTATAGCCTCTAGTAGATCCGGAAAACCTGCAACGGGAGAGTAGAATGTTATATTCTCATTTATTGCTTTAAACGCTGCTTCCTTTACAAAATCGGGGGTATGAAAATCGGGCTCCCCCACGCTTAGGTCAATAACTTTTACACCTTGCTTCTTTAGCTCCTTGCTCTTTTGAGACATGGCTAGCGTTTGCGATACCGCTAACGAAGCCACACGGGCAGATACTTTCTCCATTACCAATTCTGTTAGTATTTTGTTGTACTAATTAATCTTTTTGTAATTTTAAAACTTCAAAAATACATTTTATTGTATTCCGTTCTCCGTATTTGCTCATTTACCTCCAAAATGTTTTTGAACATGGTTACTAACTTACTATCAATAGTTTTACCCTCGTTGTTTGTTTTTTTAGCAGGATATGCTGCGGTTTACAGCCTGCTTAAGAACGATGCGGAACGTCGCCGTAACGAGATTGCAATGGCCAACCAAAAGGTTACAACACCCATTAGGCTACAAGCTTACGAGCGGTTGGTGCTATACCTTGAGCGCATTTCGCCTGAGTCGTTGGTAGTGAGGGTAAACCAGCCAGGGCTAAACGTTAAGCGCTTGCAGTCGGCAATGCTATCGGCCATTAGAGCCGAGTGGGAGCATAACCTTTCGCAGCAGCTTTACGTAAGCAAAGAGGCTTGGAGCTTGGTGCGTAACGCCAAGGGGAATGTGCTTAAGCTTATTAGCGTTTGTGCCGATAAGGTTGATCCCGAGGACGATGGTGTGCTCCTTGCTCAAAAGATACTTGAGGTTCTTGTAGAGCTGGACGAGCACCCAACAACCGCTGCCATCGATTTTATGAAGAAGGAAGTAGCCGAGTTGTTTTAGCTGATACGTTAAGCGTGATACGTTAAGCGTGAAACGTGAAACGATTAACGTATTTACCTTAATCCTTTTAACCTTTAACTTTTAACTTTTTAAATATCATGGACGTAAACGAAAAAGTAATTAAGGCTATTGCCGAAGCTGGAGAGCCAATGAAGGCAGGAGATATTGCTACTGCCACAGGTATAGATAAGAAAGAGGTTGACAAGGCCATTAAGAAGCTTGTTGCCGAGTCAAAGCTACACTCTCCAAAGCGCTGTTTCTACGACGTGCAGAAGTAAGCGTTGCTGGATGTTATAAAAGTAAATCGGCTATAACTTAAGGGTTATAGCCGATTCTATTTTTTGCATAGCATGTTAGTAGCTACTCCACAACGTTTACTTCCATCTCTAGGTCAACGCTAAACTGCTGCTTTACGGAATCGATAATGGTTTTTGCCAGTTGAATAACTTCGGTACCTGTACCATCACCGTGGTTTACCAAAACCAGTGCTTGCTTGGCGTGTACGCCAACATTGCCAACCCGCTTGCCTTTCCAACCGCTTTGCTCAATTAGCCAACCCGCAGGTAGCTTAACGGTTTGCGAGTCGATGGGGTAGAACGGAACCCTATCAAACCTTTCCTCTAGCTCCTTAACCAAATCAACGCTAACTATTGGGTTTTTAAAAAAGCTGCCTGCGTTGCCCAGCTCCTTAGGATCGGGAAGCTTGCTCTCCCTTATGGCTATTACCGCCTGGCGAACTGTTTTTATGCTTTTTTCGGGATATTTGGTCAGTTCCTCCTCAAGGTTGCCGTAGTGGGTAATAAGTGTGGGCTGTTTGCTTAGCCTAAACGTAACATGGGTAATTACCACTTTTCCCTTTAGCTCATTCTTAAAAATGCTATCGCGGTAGCCAAAGTGGCACTCGTGGTTTTTTAGCTCAAAGGGGAACATCGATTCGCGCAGTACGCCCTCAACCGATACAATGCAATCCTTTGCCTCCACACCGTAAGCGCCAATGTTCTGAATGGGACAAGCGCCAACATCACCAGGTATTAGCGAAAGGTTCTCCAATCCGCCTAACCCCTTATCAACAGTAAATGCAACAAGCGAATCCCAGCAAATACCCGCACCAACGCGGTAGGTTGCAAACTCGTCGGTTTCATCAACAAGGGAAATCTCGTCCATGCTAGGGTGAATAACTAGCCCATCAAAATTGCCTGGGAATATAACGTTGGAGCCTCCTCCCAGTATATATAGCTTAAGATTCTCGTTAGCGCAGTGCTTTAGCAGCTCTATAAGTTCGCCTGGCGTTTTGGCTTCGGCGTAATGTGCTGCAACAATGTCAAATCCAAAGGTATTCTTGCTTTTAAGCGGATAATTTGTATTTATTGTGTTCATTTGCTTACTATTTTTGCAAAGATAGCAATTTGGTGTAGACCTTATTGTCAAAATCCAAAGCCTAAATCAGATTAATAAATCGGATAGAAGTAAAACAAAATTAGGAATTTGGCAGAGAGTAGGTACTAAAAACAATCAACTAACAACTAAAACACCCCATTGGCACGAATAGCAATTGTTGCAACAACCGATTTGGTCTCCGACCAGCGTGTGCATCGCACTGCGCTTACGCTTAGTAAGCAGCATAGCGTGGTTGCGTACGGGCGGCGGCTACCGCATACTCCCAATGTTCCACTACGAGGGTATTCCATCCATTTGCTCGGCATGCTTTTTAGTAAGGGGTTCCTCTTTTATGCCGAGTTCAACTTGCGATTATTCTTTCGGCTATTAACTACTCGGGTTGATTTAATATACGCCAACGACCTTGATACCCTTCTGGCCTGTAAGCTGGCCAG
>DHVO01000186.1 GCA_002412705.1 Bacteroidales bacterium UBA5206
TTATAGTTGGCAACACCACTTTTCCAGTTCTCCTCAAGCACCATACGTAATTCAAAATTTGGCTGTTCTACGGGTCCAATACCTGCACCCTGAGGCCACTTTATAATAGGATACCCCGTAGCTGTAACTAAAATATGGCAATTCTTGGGCATTACACACATGTAGGTATAGCCGCCACTAATTTTGGTGGCAATGTTAACGGGAGGATTTACTGCTTGTGTAATGTGCCCAATTCCCGAAACGGTCTCCTCTGGAGTAAAAACGCTGAGGTTTAATGCTAAATGCAATGCTCCAGGCATGTTCTCACCAATTTCGAAATTTGCGATAAACAATCCTGTTTTAGTTTTTTCTGCGGTTTCCATTTTATGTAACATTTATTATTTGCCTACTCTTAACAGTTTTCGGCATCCCTGTTTTTAATAAAACTCTTTTTAATACAATTACTTAACAATCATGTAAAAGTAAAAACATACAAAGGGCAATTCAATAGCCCAATGGGGCTAAAAATTAGCAACTAGAGCAAAGTCGTAATAAACCTTTCTTACTTGATTACAGAATTGAGCTATTTATCACCGCTAATCACAAACTCCACGCAATTAGTAACCAATCAATCAAAACACCAATGTAATACATTGACTTGCTGCTAAATCGGCGCTAACTTTCTAAAACCAAACTTAACCCCTACCCATGAGAAACTTGCTAATATTGGCTCTGTTGCTGCTAAGCATAGCAGCAAAAGCACAGGAGAGCATTGCGCTTAGATTTACCCGTGCGCATAGTTCTCAAGGTTCCGACGCCAAGTTCCAAATTAGATTTATAGGCAAAACCCACGAGATTGGAGATGGAGAAACCATTACCATTACCGAAACACCAAGCTACGTATCGGCTGCTAAAATTGAGTGTTCGGTGGCCAAAGGGTATCAAGCCGTTTACTTTTTCAATCCCCAAAAGGGGAATGCTTACCTTTTTGAGGTGGGATATAAGCCCAACGGCATATACATTAAGCTGCTTAGCCAAATGAGCATTGCCGAAATGGAGCGCGAGCAGCCCCAGCCCAAAGTAGCCCCTCCCACACCTGCAATAGTACAAGCCATTCCACCCAAAGCATCAACCGATACTGTTGTTGTAAAAACTGTTTCCCCACCCAAACAGAAACCAGATACCATTACAGTAAGCGCAGTACCTCCACCTCAGGTAAAGCCAGATTCTGTTGTTGCACAAAAGGCTACACCACAATCACCTCCCAAAACGGTTGTTGTAGAAACCACTCCTGTTCAAACGCCACCCGATACTGTGACCGTAAAAAGGGATACAACCATATACAATCAGGTTGACACAAACATTAAGATTAACCGAAAAAAGGGGAGCATAGCGCTTACCTCGGAGCAGGTTCACAGCTCCGATACCATTAGGCAAGCTTGGCTTGAGAAGGGCGGAAAAATTAGGTACGACTCCTACCTCCTAACCGCACTATACTTTAGAATGGATATTGAGAATTATGGACCAATTTCTGGATACGGCGGCGGTTCCTCTGTGGCACAAAACTGGATTGACCTAAAAATACCACAATACAAAACAGGATTATCTACATGGAGAAGCTTAAACCTAGGTTACGGACTGGATATGAACATGTTCTTTACCGATTACACCATGGAAATGGAATCCATTACAACAAAGATTAGCAGCCTAAACATTTCCATGCTAATAAATGGAAATTTTGGTTGGACCATTGGTCTAGGGAAGTTCCTTGACGAGGCAAACTGGAAAGGTGTTGCTCTAACGCTTAAGTACAAACCATCAATAAATATGACCAACACCATATCCACAATCGAAATGAAAAGTGACTTACCATACTTCCCCGATCAAACCACCAGCGACTCCAATACCGATGTAATGCTTAACATGGCCGGTTTAGGGTTTGATATTGAGTTCTCTAACTTTACAGCCACCATGGAGAAGATTGCACCTATGCCTAAATCTAAGTTCTCATTCTTTTTACTGCCCCCTGTTGGCGATAGTCCTCTGTTTGTTTCGATAAGCTTTGGTATGACCATATACTCCCGATAGGCTGGCGCACAAAAAAGCCGAGTGTTTGCTCGGCTTTTTTGTGTAAAACAAAGTAATGCTTCTACTTATTGGTCTCCTTAAGCAGCACCTCAACAGCTTTTTCAAGCTGCTGGTCGCGCCCTTTAGCAATTTCCTCTGGGGTGTTCTTAACCACATAGTCGGGAACAGCCTCAAGGTTTTCCATCCAGGTACCATGAATATCCTTTGCGCTAACAGGAACCATACCCCAAAGGGTTTCGCCATCGCTAAGCATTTCCCAACCAGCAAAGCTACAAGTACCAGGTACAGGCATACCAATCATTTTGCCAATGCCCAACTGCTGATATCCGCAGGCAAAGCAGCTAGCATCGCTATAGTTTGACTCACCCACTAGGGCAACGGTTGGCTTAGTCCAACGAAACGATGGCTCGTAGCCCAGTGCGCGGGTCTCAGTAGTGTACTCAATAAACTTGTGACCAGTAAAGAACATGGCAAGGTCGGCCACAAGGTCGCCACCGCCATTAAAACGGGTATCAACTACAACGCCCTTACGGTTGTGGTACTTACCCATCATCTCGCTGTAGGTATCGCGGTATGGTCCATCGCCCATGCCTGGGATATGCACGTAGCCCAGCTCGCCACCGCTTAGGCGGTCAACCTCTTCCCTGTTCTTCTTAACCCAACGCCTGTATAGCAGCTGGCTCTCCTCGCCAAGCGATATGGGCTTAACAGTAATTTGCTGAGCTTTACCCGTTGCTGGGTCAAAAATATCGAGTAGCGTAAACTTATCGGCCTTACGGTTTAGGTATGCAGCATAATCGGTGTTAGCAGCAATGGTCTCGCCATCAATCTGACGGATTATCATACCCGGTTTTACGCTAAAGCTAGCCTTATCGAGTGGTCCCTCCTCAAGCACTTCGGCAATTTGCAGCCCGTCGCCTGTGTGGCTATAGTTGGCAAATACGCCAAGCGATGCGGTTCTGTCGCCATCGGATGGGCGGTAGTAGTAGCGTGCGCCAGAGTGCGATACGTTAAGCTCGCCTAGCATTTCCGATAGCATCTCGGTAAAATCGAAGCCAGTGCCAATGTATGGCAAGTACTGCTTGTAGTGCTGGGTTAACGTATCCCAGTTTATGCCGTGATAGTTTGATGTGTAGAAGCCACGCTTTGTGCGCAGAACAACATGGTTAAACATGGCCTCGCGCTCGGCATAACGATCCATGCGAATCTCAGAGCTAATCTTTACCCCTTCACGTTTTCCTTTATCAACATCAACTTTATATATTCTACCATCGGCCAAAAGGAACAGATTCTTCATCTCCTTATCCCACTCAAAAGATCCTGAACGAGCATCCATTGCAATTTCCATTTTGGCCTCGTTGGAACGGAGCTTCACGCTCCAAAGGTTGTAGCCCTTCTCAAAACGGGCAAGGTAGTAAAGAGTTTCTCCATCCTTAGATAGCACAGCATCGGCAATTGATGCGGAGTTAATAGTTAGGCGGGCAAAACGCTCGGTTAGGTTATCCCAATCAATCTTAAGCGATGAGTCGGGCTTTGCTACATCGTCCTTTTTCTTCTTTTTATCCTTACTCTCCTCTTTTTTCTTGGCATCATCCTTAGCTTTCTTCTCCTTCTCCTCTATAGCCTTAAGCAGCTTGTACTCCTCCTCGTCAAGTTTAAACTTATCCCACGCATCGCGGGTAAGGAACATGCTAAACACATCAACCTGACGCGAACCGCTGTTGGCTGCGCTACGAAGCCCCTTGCGGGTTGAGAACCACAAAATTTGCTTGCCCTTGTTAACCCACTTAGCACCATAATCCTCATAACCACTCTGGGTGAGATTGGTAAATGGTGCGCTACCATCAACAGGAATAAGTATTACCTCGCCATTGGCCATGGTTGGAGAGTAATCGGCAAGCAGCCATTTGCTATCGGGGCTCCAGGTAAAGTACTGACCGCCATCGCTCATGTAGTAGAGTTCATTGGGCGTTAACAAAGTACGCTGCTCCTTTGAGTCTAGGTTCATCACCTTTAGGGTTGTACGATTCTCTATAAAAGCAAGCATTTTACCATCGGGAGATATAAGAGGCTGGTAGTTATCGTTCTCGTTGCTAAGCAAAACCTCCTCCTTTATAAGGGTTGATGCAAAGAAGAAAGGCTCCTCGGCACGTACCTTACTTGCCTTAAATACCTGCCAACGGCCATCGCGCTCGCTGGCATACACAACAGATTTACCATCGGGGGTAAAGCTAACAAAGGCCTCCTGCTCTGGAGTGGTGGTAATACGCTTGGTAAACTCGCCATCAACAGCGGCAACAAATACCTCGCCACGGGCAATAAAGGCAACCTCTTTGCCATCGGGCGAAACGGCCATCTCGCTAACATTTCCATTGATACGGATTAGCTGCTCTCGGTTAACCTTTTCGTCGCCTTTAACGGTTATATTCACCTTTGCTGGGCTACCACCCTCGGGAAGGGTGTAAATCTCGCCATCGAAACCAAAACAGAGTGTTCCATTGTGGCTAAGGCTTAAAAAGCGAACGGGGTGCTCCTTAAACGAGGTAACAGGTACGCGAGGCGCATTTGGCTGCAGGTTCTGTTTGTAAACGTTAAATGTACCTGGCTCCTCGGTTAGGAAGTAGATAGCCCTATCGTCGGTTGTAAGCACAGGGTTACGATCTTCGCCCTTAAAGGTAGTTATCTGGGTATGCTTGCCTGTTTCGGGCTCATACATCCATATATCGCGGGCAATGGATGATTGGTGGTGCTTACGCCACTCGTTTTCCCCACCCTTTTTATCGTGGTAAACTAAAAATTTTCCGTTTGATGCAAATTTAGCCGCTTCGGCAGGAGTGGTTAACACCTGAGTAACCCTTCCACCGTTAACAGGAACGGAGTAAAGTTCGGGCTGTGAACCTGCTGGGTACTGCCTATGCGATACCAAATCCTGACGTGCAGCGCCAAATAGCACGGCATCGTCGGTTGTGGTAAAGGTTTTGGGCAGCTCATCGGCCGAGTGGTAAGTAAGACGGGTTGGCTCGCCCCCTTTGGCATCAACAACAAACACATCAAAGCTACCAAACCTATTAGAAGCAAAGGCTATGCGTGTACCATCGTTGCTCCAAACGGGCATGTAGTCCTGCTCTGGGTGCGTGGTTATGGCCGATGCAACACCACCGCTAACGGGCACAGTGTAAATATCGCCCTTGTAGGTAAAGGCAATGGTTTGCCCATCGGGCGAAATGGCAGGGTAGCGAAGCCACTTTGGCGACTCCTGTGCCTTTACACACACTGTAACGGCTACAAGTGCAATGAATAGGGTTATTCTTTTTATCATTATAGAGTTAATTTAGGTAATACTTATCTACTATTTTGTTGGCTCACCCATAATGCTAAGGCACTGCCATTCCAAACCATATCCTAGTTAAACTACACAAAACTAGTAAGGTTTACTCTGGTTTTTAAAAATTTAGGAGATTGTATGGTGGATATTTTTGTAAAAGGGGTATTTAGTTATGATTGGTAACTATTTGCAGAATTAGATTAGCGCAACAGCGGAGTTGCCACAAAAAAAGGGTGAGAAATAGCTCCCACCCTTTATCCTATATCAACAACAAACCTATCGTTTAATAACCTTAAGCACTCCTACTGAGCTGCCAACCGTTACCTTTGCAAGGTAAATTCCTGCGGCAACATTGTGGGTTGGGAGCTCAACGGTTGTGGTTCCGTTCCCCTGTACTTGTGCAACCTTTACGCCTGTTATGCTAAATAGCTCAACTAGTGTTATGGGCTCTTGGGTATCTATCCTAAGAATATCTGTAAAAGGATTTGGGTATGCACTAGCCACAACGGTGCTATGGCTGCCAACACCCTGAATGGTTAAGTCAACAGCAACGGCAACAGCAGCATCGGTAACGGTAACCTCACCAGTTACGGTGCTATGACCGCTGTGCGAAGCAGTGTAGCTGTAAGTCCCTGCAGGAAGGCTAAACACCGCGTTGCCACTTGCATTGGTTAACCGTGTGCCAAAGCCATCAATAAATACCGATGCGCCCTCCAGAGCCTCCCCGTTTGCCGCAGCGCTAAAGGTAACATCGTAGGTTGATGTCCCTGTTGGGAGCATTATAACCTTAATTGTTGTATCCTTGTTTAGCGCAACAGCACCTGTTACATCATGATAATCGGCTGCAACAATGCTATACTCATAGCTACCAATGGTTAAACCAGAGAACGTGTAGGTTCCCTCAACCTCAGTAATGGAGTTAAAGGTTACTGTGGCAGTAGTTATTGCGCTGTTATCGGGGGTAACAATATTAAACGTAACAGTATAGAAGTAAGGAACCAGCTCTACCTTAACGGTTGTATCCTTATAAATGTCCATCGACCCCGTTTTGGCAAAGTACCCTTCGGCCTCAACGCTATACTCTACCTCTGTAGCAGGAGTTCTATTGGCAAAAACATAATTGCCAGCACTGTTAGTCTCTGCGCCCAAGGTTATAACGGCATTTGATACGATACTCCCAACAGTTGATTTAACCTCAAACGTAACATTGTACGAAATAAGGGTTAGCAACACGTTCTGGTTAACATCGCTGTTAGTAACTGTAACCTCGCCGGTTGCCTCCAAGTAACCATCCTTAGCTACGGTATAGGAATAGGTTCCAGCCTCAACACCCTGAAACAGATAATTACCAGCATCGTTGGTGCTTCCATTTAGGGTGATAACAGCATCGGTAATGGGGTCGCCATCGGCATTGGCCACGTTAAACGTTACGGAGTATGTAGCCACATTCTCTATGGTTTTAAACCACCAACCATCGGACCAAGGACCTGCATTACCATTGCTCACACCTGCAACACGCCAGTAGTAAGTTGTATTTAGGCTGAATGGCTGAGCAAAAGTAGTATCGGTTAAATCGGTAGTTTCGGTAATGATGCTGGTAAAATCGGCATCGGAGGCAATTTGAATCTTGTAGGTTTGAGCATTTACCGCACTGCGCCACTTTAGGGTTGCGCTAAGCGATATATTCTGTGCCCCGTTTGCGGGTGTATGCAGCGTTACCTTTTCAGGTAGATTTGCCACAGTGGTAAACTTCCAAACCTGCGACCAAGTGCTTTCGCCCATTGCCGATACCGCCTTAACACGCCAGTAGTAGCTAGTATTTGAAGCAAGCTGATTTGGTATGGCCAATGAAACATCGGTTAACCCATCCATATCAATAATGGTAGTAGCAAAGCCCATATCGGTTGATAGCTGTATCGTGTAGCTTTGGGCACGGGCTGCAGCATTCCAGGTAAGAGTTGGCTGCAGAATAACCGATTGCTGGTTATTGCTTGGCGCTAGTAACACTGGTGCCGATGGAGGATAAACCGTTCCCTCCCACTCGTAAGCCCCCATATCAACAGTGGCAGTTCCATCGTTATTGCCATCAAAAATGCGGTTATTCTCGTCTAAATCAACAGTTACTCCACTTGGTAAAAGTGCGTTACTACCAGCATCAATGGCTGGAGATGTACCAGGAATCCTGTAGTTACCGCTTGCAACATCAGCAAAATCGGGATTAGCATTAATATTGCCAGTTCCAGAAACGCCACCCTTAACATCGCTGTTAACAACAATAAGGGTTCCCGTTCCCGCAACGGTTGATGTTTGCGATTCGCCCCATATAATGGAGTTCTTAATGCTCATATTGTCGGCACCACACTTAATGCCTGTAGATATATTATCGGCAATGGTTACGTTAATAAGCTCAACCGTACCTGTGTTTGTGCCGCCTCTGTATCCCTCTGGTTTGTTTTTGGCAATTAGGGTATTAGTAACAGTAACTGTGCCTCCATTATTGTATATACCACCGCCAGAACCGTTGCTCTGGTTATCGGTTATTGCTGCACGCTTAATGGTTACCGTTCCCGCAGCAATGCTTAATCCTGCTCCTAAGCTAGAACGATTTCCACGTACGGTAATACCTGTGAGCGTTACGTTGCTATTCTGAAGATATAATGCACCACCACCTATTCTCCCCTCGTTTCCATCTAACGTGATGTTTAACAGGCCAATTGGAGAGTACTGCAAAAAGATACCGCCTCCATAGTCGGCATAGCAGCCCGATACGCTGATGTTACTTATGGTTGCTCCTGCAGCCGAGCCATAGATACCCGCGCCAGCCCTATCGGCCGACGACCATGAACTTGTAGCCTTATCGGCACGACCACTAACAATGTAGAAACCATCAATAACAGCAGTGCTATTGGTGTTTGATGCGGTTACAACGGTGTATGCATTATCGGCGTTGGTAGATGAGCCTGAACCATCGCCAAGTAAATCGCCGCTAAGGTACGCTGCATTGAGCTTCCAGTTACGCTCGGCACGAGTTGCCTCGGTTCCTGCAAACCCTCCGTAAATGGCTACGCCATTTTTTAGCACAAACGAAGAGGTACGATCCACATTGGCGGCATTGGCGCCAGGTTGCGGGGTGTAGGAACCTGCTGCAACCCAAATCTCGGTTCCCGATGCTGCTGCAGCCAGGGCTGTTTGCAGTTCGGTGTAGGCATTAGCCCAGCTCTCGCCAGTATTTGAACCCGTTGCCGATTTCTTTACATAAACCACTTGCTGTGCAACAAGCGGCAAGCAATAAAACGAAAGGACTAAGGCTAATAATACTATCTTTTTGAGTAAACGGTGGTTCATAGGCTTATTTTTAGTAAACATCTATTTTTTACGAAGATAATTATAAAAAGGATTAGCAAAAGGAACAAAAAGTTGATATGGTAGTTTTGCGCTTAATAGTTCCCTGTTAGAGCACGTTCCACTACACTGAGCATTACTATTGATTCTGTTTCCCAGCAAAGCTGTTGCGCTGCCGCTTTGGTATTGGCAACCCATTTGTTATATCTAGCAGTATCGTTAAAAATTGTCTCAATTTCCAGAGCCAGCTCGCGAGCATTTTTTGCGTTGGATACTACCCCAACACCAAACGCCTCAACAAGGTTGCACATTTCGGGCAGGTTACTAACCAGAACGGGAACGTGTAGCTGTATGTAGTCGAACAGCTTATTGGGTAGCGCAAAGCGGTAGTTTAGACCTAAATCCTCCTCCAACGAAACGCCCAAAGAGGCTCTTGCCGTTTGCTCAGCAAGCATCTCAAGGGGTAGCCTTCCAAAAAAGTGTACTCTACTATGGAGTTCAAGCTCATTAACCAATTTGCGCAAAGCGATGCTTAAATCCCCTTCGCCTGCAATAAGCAACGTGTAGCCCGGTAAATGAACCATGCTCTCTATTAACCGCTCTAGCCCTCGGCCCACATTAAGAGCGCCCTGATAAATTATGGTAAGCGGCTCATGCGCATCGTCACTACGCGTGGAAGCAACGGGAACATTCCTTACAACGCGCATTTCTACGCCATAAAGCACTTTATAGGCACTTGCAATTCCCTCCGATACGGTAATACAATTGCTGCAGGTAGGAATTAGCATACGTTCAAGAAAAACCCATACCCTTTTTACCACAGGTCTGTTTACCAGTTCAGGAACCTCAGAGAAAAACTCGTGGGAATCAAACACCAATGGTTTACGCATAATAACACTGGCCAGCTTACAGGCCAGAAGGG
>DHVO01000209.1 GCA_002412705.1 Bacteroidales bacterium UBA5206
TCAATAAACTTAATACCCATGCTGTAGCCCAGCTTTAGCGAGGTGGGCACCACCGATACCCCAAACCCATTCTCAACCAATCGGAAAATGGAGCTAGCATTGGCCGTGTAGTGCGATACCAGCGGGGTAAAGCCGCTATCATCAAAAACCTGCATCACGTTAACGTAGTACGACTCGCTAAACGACGAGTCGAACAGAATAAACGGCTCATCCTTTAGCTGCCCTAGGTTGGTAAAGTTATGCTCGCTAATGGGGTGGTTTTGTGGTAGCACCAGCGAGAAGGTATCAACAAAAACAGGGCGCATACTTAGTCCGCGCGGAACCCTATCCATCCGCACAAAACCCACGTCGATTTCCTGATTTAGCAACGCCTGTATCTGCTCCTCGTTGCGCATCTCGTTAAGGGTAAATATTATGTTGGGATGCTTGGTTCTAAAGCGCAGCAGTAGCTCTGGTATCACCTTTTGCATGGCCGACCCAATGTAGCCCAGCTTAAGGTTGCCATCAATACCATCGTGTAGCAGCTTGGCGTGGGCTACGGCCTCATCAAGCCGCTTAAAGGTTTTTGTTAGCTCATCCCTAAGGTAGGCACCCGCCTGCGTAAGCTCAACCTTGCGGTTGTGGCGCACAAAAAGGGTTATGCCAAGGTCGTCCTCCATCTGCTTAATCTGTCGGCTAAGCCCCGGTTGCGATATGTACAGCCGCTCGGCAGCCTTTCTAAAGTGCAAATCCTTGGCCAGCGCAAGGAAATACTTTAGGTGTCGCAGCTCTATTTGATTACTTGTGGTTATCATTGTATGATAAAAGTAGTCTTATTTGGTATCAAAAATAGACATAACTTTGCAAATAGAAAATGATATGAGAGGAGGAGAATTGCGACTAGCCTTTAGTGTTTAGCCATCTCTCGTCTAACGTCTCTCGTCTAACGTCTCTCGTCTCTCGTCTAACGTCTCAAGTCTAATGAATTAATATAGCAACCTAAATAGTTATACCATGACATTTCAGGAGCAGATACTACAAGGAATACCTCCTGTGCTTCCACCAAAGCGCGAGATTCCTAAGGATGCCAACAGAGCACCTAAACGTAAAGATATTTTAACCGTTGAGGAGAAGCAGCTTGCCGTACGCAACGCCCTTCGTTACTTCCCAAAGGAGTGGCACAAGGAGCTTGCCGTTGAGTTTGCTCAGGAGCTTAACGATTTTGGCCGTATCTACATGTACCGCTTCAAACCCGAGTACAAGATGTACGCCCGCCCAATTGAGGAGTACCCAGCAAGATGTAAGCAGGCTGCGGCCATCATGCTGATGATTCAGAATAACCTTGACCCTGCCGTTGCGCAGCACCCCGAGGAGCTTATTACCTACGGCGGTAACGGTGCGGTGTTCCAAAACTGGGCGCAGTACCTGCTAGCCATGCAGTACCTAGCCATTATGACCGATGAGCAAACCCTTAACATGTACTCTGGTCACCCAATGGGGCTATTCCCTTCATCAAAGGAGGCTCCACGCGTGGTGGTTACCAACGGTATGGTTATTCCTAACTACTCATCGCCCGACCATTGGGAGAAGTTCAACGCCCTTGGCGTATCGCAGTACGGACAGATGACCGCTGGTTCCTACATGTACATTGGCCCACAGGGTATTGTACACGGTACCACCATCACCGTAATGAACGCCTTCCGCAAGAAGCTAAGTAAGGGTGAATCAACCAAAGGTAAAATCTTCCTAACCGCTGGTTTGGGCGGTATGAGCGGTGCGCAGCCTAAAGCGGGTAACATTGCGGGTTGTATCACCATTTGCGCCGAGGTTAACCCCAAAGCAGCGCAAAAACGCCACCAACAGGGTTGGGTTGATGTGCTTGTTGATAACATGGAGGCACTGGTTGCCCGTGTTAAACAGGCTCAGGCTAACGAGGAGGTGGTTTCCATTGCCTATATCGGTAACGTGGTTGATATTTGGGAGCAGTTCGATAAGGAGAACATCTTTATCCATATTGGTTCCGACCAAACCTCGCTGCATATTCCTTGGACTGGCGGATACTACCCCGTTGGATTATCGTACGAGGAGTCTAATCGCCTTATCCGCGAGGAGCCAGAGGTGTTTAAGCTAAAGGTGCAGGAGTCGCTACGCCGCCATGCTGCGGCCATTAACCGCCACACAGCAAAGGGCACCTACTTCTTCGATTATGGCAACGCCTTCCTACTAGAGGCTTCGCGTGCTGGTGCCGATATTATGGCGCCAAACGGTATCGATTTCCGCTACCCATCGTACGTGCAGGATATCCTAGGCCCAATGTGCTTCGATTACGGCTTTGGCCCATTCCGTTGGGTTTGCGCATCGGGTAAGCCCGAGGACCTTGACCAAACCGACGCAATTGCAATGCACGTGCTTGAGGATATTATGGCCAACTCGCCCGAGGAGATTCAGCTGCAAATGCAGGACAACATCACCTGGATTCGCGATGCCAAGAAGAACAAGATGGTTGTGGGCTCGCAGGCGCGTATCCTTTACGCCGATGCCCTTGGCCGTATGCGTATTGCCGAGGCCTTTAACAAGGCCATTGCACAGGGCAAGATTGGCCCCGTTGTGCTTGGTCGCGACCATCACGACGTGAGCGGAACCGACTCGCCATACCGCGAAACATCAAACATCTACGACGGTAGCAAGTTCACCGCCGATATGGCCATCCAAAACGTTATTGGCGATAGCTTTAGGGGAGCAACCTGGGTATCTATCCACAACGGTGGTGGAGTTGGCTGGGGCGAGGTTATCAATGGCGGCTTTGGTATGCTGCTAGATGGTACCCCCGAGGCCGATGTGCGCCTAAAACGCATGCTGTTCTACGATGTGAACAACGGTATTGCCCGTCGCAGCTGGGCGCGCAACAGCGAGGCGCTGTTCGCCATCAAACGCGAAATGGAACGCACCCCAGAGCTTAAGGTAACCCTACCCAACCTAGTTGACGACGATACCCTAAGCAACCTGTTTTAACAAGTTCTTAAAGTAGTGTTGCTCTAGTGAGAAACTCATAAAGCAACCTTAATTTTGATATAGATGGATACTGGAAGGGACACACTCCCTTCCATATCCATTTTTTTATACCCGAAAACAACAAAAAACACAACGGTGAGCACCACAATTAACGCCGAGTATAACCCCGCCGAGCGCAGCTTCTGGGAGGGTCGTAAATCCAATCCCGATATGGGGAACCAGTACTGGCATCAGCAAATAGAGCTGGTAAACCTAAATCAGCTTACCAGCGCCGCGCTGCAGCCCATTGATGTAGCCCTGCTTGGCTACGTGTGCGATGAGGGCGTACGCCGAAACCGCGGCCGTATTGGCGCCCACGAGGGCCCCAAGGCCATACGCGAGCGGCTGGCCAAGCAGCCCATACACTTCGATACCAAACGGGTGGTTGATGCGGGCGATATTGTTTGCTCCGACGACGATATGGAATCCTGCCAGCAGCTCTTTGCCCGCAGCATAACCCAGCTGCTACAGCAGAGCGTATTCCCCATTGCCCTTGGTGGTGGGCACGATATGTCCTACGGCCACTTTCTGGGCATATGGGATGCCATAAAGGATACCCCCAAGCGCCGCGTGGCCATAATCAACTTCGATGCCCACTTCGATTTGCGTCCCGTTGAGGGGCGCCCCAACTCCGGCACCCCCTTTAACCAGGTGCTAACCCAGTTTGCCGCGCAGGGCGTTACTGTCGATTACTTTGCCATTGGCATACAGCAGCAGTCCAACACCCGCGAGCTGTTCCAAATAGCCCGCCAGCGCAACATTGGCTACGCCATAAACTACGATTGCGAGTCGGCAAGCGTCGAGATGGAAGCCCTAAAAGCCCGCCTGCGCCCCATTGTGGAGCGCAACGATTACCTCTACGTAACAATAGATATGGACGGCTTCTCCTCGGCCTATGCGCCGGGCGTAAGCGCCCCATCGCCGCTGGGCTTTACACCCTACTTTGTGTTTAAGCTGCTAAGCTACCTGCTAAGCACCCAAAAGGTGATAGCCTTTGATATTGCCGAGTTCAATCCCTCATTCGACCGCGACAAGCACACCGCCACCCTCGCAGCCAAAATTGTGGACTTTGTGGTAATGAACCACCGCCCAGCCCTTTAAGCCATCCCAACCACCACAACCCCAAGCCCCGTAATGGGGTTTTTTTATTGCAAAAAGTTGAAGGGCAGGGTAAAATGGTAAGTTATTTTTATTAGGTTTGATATGTACAACGGTTGTCGTACAAATTCCTTTCAAGTTTTGGTGAATATGTAGGATGTTGTAGTATAGATAAGTAAGTTGGGCATAATTACATAATACGATATGCAGGTTCACATCAACAAAGTTATAGAGTTTGGAAGTAATGACTTCTTATGGAAATACCTTGATTTACACAAGTTATTTTCGTTTCTTCTAAATAAAAGTTTATATTTTACAAGATTGGATAACTTTGAAGACCCGCTAGAAGGATTAACAGAAAAAGTTTTAGGTGAAATGGCATTTAATGAAGGAATCCCTGATGATTTAAATCCAACATTCACTGAGGAAGAAAAGAATAGTATACTAACTGGAAAAAGAAATAGAGATATTTTTATAAAAAATGAAATCGAAAAATCTCAAAAAACACAATTTGCAAACTGTTGGTTTGTAGGAGAAAAAGAATCATTTGCAATGTGGAATATATATTCTAATAATGACAGTATTGCAATCCGATATAATCCTCAAGAACTACTAAATATTGTAATCCCATCTGCAGAATCTTATAGACACAATCATTTTAAAGACTTTATTTATGGATTTGTAGATTATGACAATATATGGCCTTTTAATTTTTTTGAAGAAAGTAAGAAAAAAATAAAATATTCTTCATTTAAAAAAGACTTAAGTTATATCCACGAAAGAGAATTCAGATTTGTATCAGTGGTTTCTGCCTCTCAAATTGACAAGTACGAAAAGTTTGAATTACCACTAGGAGATATTGTTAAAGATAACTTTAAAATATATGCAAACCCGTATATGGAATCTTGGAAGTTTAATAATCTAAGTAAAATTTTAGAAAAGTTTTCAATACAAGACAAACTAATAAAGTCTGATTTAAAAGTAAAAAAATAACTATGCCCCCGTTCGCCCAAGGCTCCAAAGCCAAGTATAACCGCGTTCGGCGGTCGACTGTGCCGCCGTCGGACTATTCTTGCAGGCTGTGCCTGCGTGTTTTCTTGTTGGTGCTGGTGATACAAATGCGAAAGTTTTTTCTATTTTAGTCTAGTTTTAATAAGGGGTATGCCGCTGGCGGCTAACTTCCCTTCAGATATAATTACTGACCGAAAGTTTTAATGTAAAAAGCAAGCATTATGATAGCTTTATGTATAATTGATGACTTAAAAGTTGTGAGTGGTTTTTTAACTCCTCTTATAGCAATTCTTGCAGTTTATATAGCGTATCAGCAATATTACATAAATAAGCAGAAACTGAAGTTGGATTTATATGAAAAGAGATACAGGATATTTGATGAGACCAAAAAGATCTTACTTAAAATAAATCAAGAAGCCAAAATTGATACGATTGAATTGCGTGATTTTATGTTCAGTACAAATGATAGGATATTTCTGTTTGAACCTGAAATTAATCAATTCATTATGGATATTAAAGAAAAAGCCATAGCGCTTAATAGTTCAGAGGCGAATCTTAGAGCGCAATTTAGCTCGGATGAAAGAGCGGAGCAGGCTGCGAAAAATTCAATGTTGACAAAATGGTTTTCTTTTGAATATGAAAACATTGAGAAACGATTTTTGAAGTATCTTGATTTTAAAGAGTTGTGAAAATGCAATTAAGATAACTTTGTTTCCCCCCCCCGTTCCCCCACGGCTCCAAAGCCTAGTATAACCGCGTTCGGCGTTCGGCTCCCGCTAAAGAACATCGGGACAAGTTATGCCGCCGTCGGACTATTCTTGCAGGCTCCCGCCTGCGGTTAGTGGTTAGAATTGTTTTGCTCCATTTTATCCCAGCAGAAACTTAGCAACTTTTCTCCTTGGTATTAGTTAGGGCTAATACATATACTAATCTATTGTTTACATTTGACGCATTGTAAAAGTTGGTAATAAACTTAATTAAAAGTATGCCAGACGGTAGATTAGGCTCCAGAAAACATCAGCCCAAAGGACTTGAAATCCTTTATGAGGATCATGATATTATTGTTGTTGATAAAGCATCCGGGTTATTATCCATGGGTACGGATAGGGATAAACAGAACACTGCTTATTACCATTTAAATAATTATGTAAGAAAAGGCAACCCAAGATCACATGAGCGGGTTTTTATAGTACATCGCCTCGATAGGGATACGTCAGGTTTACTTGTATTTGCAAAGTCGGAAAACGCAAAATATTTTTTGCAGGATAACTGGTCGGATTTTAGGAAAAGATATGTTGCTGTTGTATTAGGAAGTTTCAAGGATAAAGAGGGCGTGATTGAGTCTTTCCTTGCAGAGAGTAAGAGCTTTAGAGTGTATTCAACATCTGATAGATCTATAGGAAAGTATGCAAAGACAGGGTATTGGGTAGTTAAAGAAAACAAAAGGTTTAGCCTTTTAGACATTGAACTTTTTACAGGAAGAAAAAACCAAATTCGTGTCCATCTAGCCGATAAAGGGCATCCTGTTCTAGGAGACAAGGTTTACGGTGAGCCCGATAAATCCATAAAGCGTTTGGCTCTACATTCTTACTCGCTCACAATAATTCACCCTTATACACATGAGGAAATGACTTTTGAGACTGGGATTCCCACGTATTTTAATCAACTCATGAACATTAAAGGTAGCAAGCCCCAACAGAGGCGTTCCTATCCTTAAACCATTTCTATCTATTTATCCAATAAACTATTGGTTCTCCGTTCCCCAAAGGTTGTACCCCATTGGGAAGTTGCTGCTAACGTAGTTGATTATTCTTATCTGCCCACCACCAACAGCGCATATCACAAAAACACCAGCCTAACGCATCCATTGCAATTTGCACCGTAGGTATGCCCTGTCGGTAGAGCCAGCACTGCAATATGTTAGCCCCAAGGTTATAGGACGGTACAAAAAGATTAGCCGCAGGGAATATCGGTACCCTTTTTTTGCTACGTTTGGTAACGCTACAGTTATGTTTATACCCCTTTTTACAACTATTAACCTAACTGCATTATGGTAAGGCCAACTATTCTACTAACCCTATTACTCCTTGCACAAATGAGCTTCTCGCAAACAGCAAACACAAGTATCGCCGATACAATTATTGCATTGGAAAAAGCGGCGCTAGAAAAATGGAATCAGGGCGATCCTAGCGGCTACCTTAACCTCTCGGCCGATGATGTAACCTATTTTGACCCATCACTGGAGCTACGTCTCGATGGGCTCGATAGCCTTAAAAAGTATTACGAGCCAGTAAAAGGACTAGTTAACGTTACCCGGTACGAGATGATTAACCCCAAGGTTGCTGCCACGCGTAGCATGGCTGTTTTAACTTTTAACCTGCATTCTTACACTGCCGATAGCGTTTCCAAATGGAACTGCACCGAGGTGTACAGGTTGGAGCTTAACGGACAGTGGAAAATAGTGCACACGCATTGGTCTTTACTTAGCAAGCCTTAAGCAGTGCTTTAAAGTTTAGTTGTGGCAGTTTTACGCGGGGTGTTTCAGTTTGGAATTGTGAAAATACCCCGCGATTAGCTATTTTTATGTCATCAGCATTGTAAACCAATAAATAACCATGAAGCAAATTATTCTTTTTGTAGCAGGACTTATGCTTTCGTTGGCCATATACTCGCAGGATATTGAAACGGTAGGTAAACTCTACTCCCAACGGGAGTACCAAAAGGCTATAGATTTGGGATTAGAGGAGCTAAAGGGCTATCCTAACCATCCAAATTTAAACCTGCTAGTGGGTAGGGCGTACGCCGATTTTATGCAATTTAAAACGGCAATCCCATTCCTTGAAAAGGGCACGGTTGTGGAGGATAACCCCGATTGGGTTCGCGCTTGGAGCTATGGCTATTTGGGTAATTGTTACTATGCTACGGGAGAGTATCAAAAATCGAAGGAGGCTTTTAGCTCTTGCGTAAAGCTTAACGCAACAAAAAATGCCACCAGCTATGCCCAGAAACGGATAGATGCTTTTCAGCTATCTAGTTTCTACAGCGATTGGGAGATTGTTGAAACCGAGACCATTCGATTCCACTTTCAAAAATCTAAGAACATTGCAGATGTAGGCCTGTTTGTAAGCGCCAGAGTAAAGGCCTACGAGGACATAAACAGATTCTTTAGTGCAACGCCCTATAAAAAGATAGACTTTTATGTTTGGGATAACCCCAAGCAAGCAAAAAAGAAGCTGGGACAGGAGCTGGGGTTTGCCAACTCTAACCTGTGCATTATTAACTCAAGGAACAATCAGACCCGTGGTCACGAAATAGCCCACATACTGGTTACTTACGGAGCTAGTCCCATAAAAACAACTCGACTTATTAACGAGGGTGTAGCCACGTACTTCGACCAAACAAGTAGGGATAGAATGCAGGTAGCTAGGGAAGCGCTAGGTGGTAAAGAATTGCATATTGTTGATTTGTGGGAGAACCCCAAGAACTACCCCGATGAGTATAACTATACCATAGGAGCAGCGCTAATTGCCTATCTTTTGGAGAAGGGCAACGAGCAGCAATTGCGTAGCCTACTAAAGGAGCAAACAGTGACCTCGGCAAGGAATATCTATCAGGATTTTGATAGCTTAATTGCCGATTTTACCGCAATGCTGAAGCAGTAGAAGGGGAGTACTTTTTAGTACAGAATACACAAAAGTGTTGTTACTGCATTTGCTCCCCTAGTATTGTAAGTGTAGTTTTTTTGAAGGTGCGCGATATGGGTAACTCCTTGTTATCTAGGAATATGGATTCCGAATCGTACGAGCGTATTTTGTTAATGGCTACTAGATAGGATCTGTGGATTCTTATAAAACCAAGGTTAATCAAAGACGCTTCTAGGTTTGCTAAAGAGTCGTGGGTTATAAAAGTATCGTTTGTGCAAACAATTTTAACGTAGTCCTTTAGCCCTTCAATGTATAGTATGCTGGAAATGTCCACAATGTGGTTTTTTCTATCGGCCTTTACAGTAATGTGGCTCTCCGTTCGTTCCTTGCTAATGGGATTTGGTTTGAATGAGGTACTGCTCCTGTCGTGGTACTTATTTATGGCTGCCATAAATCTATCGAACGAAATGGGCTTTAAAAGGTAATCGATGGCATCTATTTCAAAAGCCTCCACGGCGTAATTACGGTAAGCCGTAGTAAAAATTACACTGGGAGCATTTTTCAATGTCTGAATAAAGGCAATACCATTAATTTCGGGCATCTCAATATCCAGAAAAATAAGATCAACAGAGGCCTTGCGTATAGCTGTAGTTGCTTCAAGCGCATTTTCGCACTCATCAACAATGCAAAACTCTGGTAGTTTATTTATGTATGATCTAATCGCTTCGCGAGCCAATGGCTCATCATCAACAATAAGGCATTTAATCATATGCAAGTTATTGAGTTATTGGTATAGCAAGGGAAACATCGTAGCGGTTCGCTTTTTCGGTGATGTTTAGGCTGTAGCTATCACCAAAAAGGATGTCCAGCCGCTTTCTTACATTCGAAATGCCTATACCTCCAGCCATGCTCTTAGTGGTGCTAGCGCTTTTGCTGTTTGATATGGCGATTTGTAGCATAAGATCTGCTTCCTGTATCGAAATGTTTATCCACGATTTATCTATTGATTTTGCCACTCCGTGCTTAAAAGCATTTTCAACAAAGGGGATTATAAGCATGGGTGGAATTTGAATCTCCTTCGATTTGAAATTGGATGTAAAGCTAAGGCTAACCCTATTGGTAAACCTAACTTTTTCTAGCTCAATGTAGTTTTCAATAATTTGAATCTCATTGGTAATGGATATTTTTGGTGAATCTATTCGGTACAGAATGTAGTCGAGTATATCGGAGAGTTTCATTACCATAGTTGCCGTTTGCTCCGATTTTTTCATGGCTAGCACATAAATGCTATTCAGTGTGTTAAATAGAAAATGTGGGTTTATTTGAGCTTTAAGCATTTGCAGCTCTGTTTCAACTTTTTCTCTTTGAATAACCTGTTCCCGGTAGTCTTTTTCTTCCCACAGTTTGTATAGTTTTATTGCAATGGCTACAAAAACAACAAAGAATAGGTTGTAAAAAAGCATCATAACGTCTATCATCTCGGGGAATAGATGTTGTTCGGTTTGCAGTAGCTTAACCACAAGGAATAGCGTGAGTAGTAGTTGGATGTAAAAGAATATCACAATAGCTACAAAGGCAAAAGCAAAGAACTTTACTCGTTTGTTCTTTAAAAGGATATTTGGAATTAGGTAGTAATTAAATGTATATACAGTGGCTATTGCGGCAGCTAGGTTTATTAACGAAGCTGTAAAGGTGTAAATGTTAACTTCGCTGTAACGTTTGTAGTAAGTAAAGAAAAAGAACCAGACGCAAAGCCAAAACAGGCCGTGTATGGCTCCTTGGGCTATTTTATTTGGCTTAATAATCATCTTTTTAACCAAAGGTATGAATTATTAGCGTTGATAGAGGTAAATTTAGCCTAAATGCACATGTAGCTCGATAAAGTGCGCTTTAACTGCTGCCACATTCAGTTACTGTTGGAAATGGGTTAACTAATTGTAGAAAATGGTTGAACGGCGAAATAAAAAAGTATGTTATGATTTTGGATGTAGGTTTGAGTGTGAAAATGATTGTTCAACTAAAAACCATTAGCTATGTCAATGTTCGAATATTTATTTACAACATTAGGTGGGTTCACTTACTTGTTGATTGGGCTATCTGTATTAGGAATTGTTTTTTATGGTCCATATTTAAGCGTGCAGCTATACTTACTTAAGAAAAAGACCCTTTCTAAAACTAGTATAGATTCCATGCTAGTTCTTGGAGTTGTTGTGTTTATGTCGGGAATACTTAATCAAATTGCGGGGATGATTGAGGCACTGGAAACAATGATTAATGTAACCGATGTGTCGCCTAAAATTGTAATGGGAGGCATTATTGAGTCCTTTACAGTTCCGGTAATGTGTACGTTTATGCTAATTGTAGCGTTACTGTTTTGGTACTTAAACAAGATAAAATGGGAGCGGCTTAATGGCTAGGTTTTAACTTATGTGCAAAGCCCAGTTAGAATCTTCTAGC
>DHVO01000216.1 GCA_002412705.1 Bacteroidales bacterium UBA5206
TCAAGATTAAGGCTCTTGATGTAGGGAACAAAAATAGACGAAGCGTAAAGGTGATCAACAGGAACATCAAAGAAGCCCTGAATTTGATCGGCGTGTAAATCCATGGTCATTACCCTATCGACCCCTGCTGCGCAAAGGATGTTGGCAACCATTTTAGCACCAATGGAAACACGAGGTTTATCCTTTCGATCCTGACGTGCCCACCCAAAGTAAGGGATAACTGCAACTACCTTGTAGGCCGATGCGCGATGAGCAGCATCAACCATGAGCAGCAGCTCAAAAAGGTTCTCGGTTGGCGGAAAGGTTGACTGGATGATAAATACGGTGGAGCCCCTTACAGACTCATCAAACGATGGCTGAAACTCACCGTCGCTGAACACAGTTACATTCGACTTACCTAGTTCAATACCAAAGCTTTTTGCCATATCCTCTGCTAAATAGCGAGTAGCCCTTCCGGTAAAGAACTTGATTTGGTGCTTGTTATACATGGATTTATTGTTTAACTGGGAGTTTTTTGGTTGCGCAAATTTAAGAAAATAAGCCCCAATTTATTCCATATCAGCAGATAAAAGAGATGTTTTAGAATTAACTTCTTCTATAAATCCTAGTATATCATCGCGCCCATCGCGTTTAACTGCCGATGTATAGAAAAAGTGAGGTAGCTCTTCCCATGTTTCAAGCAGGCGCTGCTTATATACATCCACGTTCGCCTCCAGTGTTCCCTTACCCAGCTTATCAATTTTAGTAAAAACTAGAGCAAAGGGTACCTGATTCTCACCAAGCCAGGTTAAAAATTCTAGGTCGTTCTTCTGTGGCTCCAACCTGCTGTCAATTAGCACAAAAAGGCAGTGTAGGTTCTCCCGTTCAAGTACATACCCCTTTATTATTTGAGAAAATCCGCTGCGCAGGGTTTTAGACACCTTGGCATACCCATAACCTGGCAGGTCCACAAGAAACCACTCCTTGTTAATAATAAAGTGATTTATTAGCTGCGTTTTACCGGGTCTTCCAGACACTTTAGCCAAGGTACCATCGCCAACAAGCATATTTACAAGCGACGATTTTCCCACATTGGATCGACCTATAAAAGCATACTCTGGGAGTTTAGGATCGGGACACAACTTAACCGAAGGGCTACTTTTAACAAATTTGGCCGAACGAATTTGCATGGTAATTACTATTTTAATGTAAGCTAGTATGCCACAAAGGTAAACAAAAAACCCCGGTAAACCGGGGCTAATTGTGTTTTGACCGCTGTTACTATCCTTTTTGGCTGGCAAACTCCTGCGCTTTGCGGAATACTCGCATAAAGTTTTCGCCCCAAATCTTTTTGATATCCTCCTCGGAGTAGCCTCTGCGAAGCAGCTCAATGGTTATGTTCTTCATCTCGCTGGCATCGCGACAGCCATCTACACCACCGCCACCATCTAAATCGGTGCCTATGCCCACATGGTCTATCCCTGCAACCTTAACCATATGGTCTATGTGGTCAACCACATCGGACACAGTAGCCAGTTTTGAGGGAAACTTCTCGTTTATCTCATGCCACTCAGAGTATGCAATCATCCTAACGCTATCCGATAGATTTTTAAAGCTACCATACTTTTTCTGCAGTTCGGCTCTAGCGCTATCCCTTGCAGGGTTTGGCTCAGGGGTTTTAACATAATCGCTAAGAATACACATTTGCACTACTCCTCCTGTTTCGGCAATTTTAAGTAGCATTTCATCGGTTAGGTTTCTAGGATTATCGCAGATTGCACGTGCACAACTATGCGAAGCAAACACTGGTGTTTTCGATAGTTCCACTGCATCAAAAAAGGCTTTATCAGAGATATGGGATACGTCAATAAGCATCCCAAGCCTATTCATCTCGGCAATTACCTCCTTCCCAAAATCGCTCACCCCGTTGTGAATGGGGCCATCGGGATCGGTAGAAGAGTCGCAAATTTGGTTATTACGGGTATGGCTTAGCGTTACGTATCGTGCGCCTAAATTATAGTACTCCTCTAACAATGCCAGATTTGTTCCAATAGGATAACCATTCTCCACACCTATATATATTGCACGTTTACCCTCCCTCTTCAACCTCAGCGCATCGGTGGGGTTAACAGCAATAGCCGCTCTATTAGGGAAACGCGCCACCTCTTTTTGCACTGCGGTAAAAATATCAAGTGCACGCTGATGTACCTCAGCATACTTTTCGGGTGTACAATCGTCCTGTCCAATAAATACGGCAAAGAATGCAGCATCGAGCCCCCCCTTTTCCATTTTGGCTAAATCAACACGGCTACCGCGAGCAGTATTGTTCTCCCCTCCAAAATCGAACCCCTCGCGAAGAAAATCTAAAGGTGTATCGGTGTGCGTATCTATGGTAACCATCTCTTCATGTAACTTATCGGCTAGAGCAACAAGTTCCTGTTGACTCTTAGGACCAGATGTGCAGCTAGATAGCAAAACGCCTCCAGCGGCTATGAGTAGTAGTATTTTAAGGCGCATATACAGGTTTATTTTATGGTTAATGGTGCTTTGATTTTTTGATACAACAATGGTTTAGCTCTTATTAACATATTGTGAAATAAAAAAAGCTGGATAAAAATCCAGCTTTAATTTCATATGCTAAAGTGTGGGGTTACTTTGTAACAAGTTCTATTCTCAAGCCCATTTCGTCGTTAATAAAATTATCCTTTAGGTTAGCAATTACAGATTTTGAACCGTAATTAACGCCCCAATCTACACGATTGATAACAAACTGAGGTGTTTTAGCCTCTAGCATTGCTCCATTCATGGTTACCAGCGCAGGAAATGCAATCCCCTTGGTTACTCCCCGAAGAGTAAGGTTGCCTTCAACTGTTACATTTGCATCGGCAGAGGCGGGCTCCACAGGAGTAACTTTGGTAATAACAAATTTTGCTGTAGGGAACGAGTCAACCAAAAAGAAATCGGGTGACTTTAGGTGATCCACTAACATTTTGTTCATCTTCTCATCGGTGAGGTCAAGAACCTTTATGGATTTCATATCCATAGTAAACTCGCCACCAACAAGAGCACCTTCGTTTACTCTAACAAAACCTTCGGTAAGATTAACTATACCATTATGCATACCAGTTGGTTTTGCGCCTTCCCAGTAAACAAAAGTTTTTGTTAAATCCACCATCATTTCCTGTCCAACGTTTGCGCCTACGGCATTAGCCTCAGTTGCATCAACCTTTTCGCCCTTTGGGCCATTACACGCAACAAGGGTAACTAACAGTAAAGCGGAAACCGCTGCAATAAGTTGTAACTTTCTCATATTCTCTATTTTAATTTGGTTAAAAAAAAACCTGTCACTTGGATAGTAACAGGTTTATGCAAAAAAAGTTCAACAAAACTATTCGGGTTCAAAGGTGTAGTCGGAAAGGTTGAACCTGTCTAGCAGCGATTTATCGTTAATCTCCTTGGAAAGCGAGGTAATTGTATCAATAGGTACTTGGAATAGGTCAAGAATAAGTAAACCATCAAGAGCATCGTTAAACTTAGGGTCAACATTAAAACCGATGATTTTGCCATTGAGCTTAATGTACTTTTTAAGCAGTACAGGCATTCGGTACTCTTCCTGTTCAATATCCTTAATGAACTTATCTAGCTTCTCAATATCGTTAGACCCATCAAAAATAACATCGGTATCCTCCTTACTAATAGGAACACGGAACATGTTGCGAGGAGTAATAAAACGGGCAAACTCGTGGTCGAAGTAGTTTGCCTTCATAAAGTTGATTATCACACCCTTTGAGTAACTAGAGAAGTTGCTTGAGATGCTAACCGGACCAATAAGGTAGCGGTACTCTGGATTCTTAATAAGGAAGTAGAGAATACCTTTCCACAAAAGGAATAGAGGCAATGGCTTACGCTGGTAATCCTTTACAATAAAGGAGCGGCCAAGTTCTATACTTTGCTGGAGAATGGGAGAAAAAGCCGAATCTATTTTAAAGAGGCTTTGGATATAGAATCCCTTTACACCGTAACGATCCAGAATCTCCTTGCCTTTACCTGCGCGATAAGCACCAACAATACGCTTCTCGTCCATATCCCAAATAAAGAGCTGCCAGTAGTACAAGTCAAACTCGTCGATATCAATTTTGCGATTTGTACCCTCACCAACCTCACGGAACGTAATCTCGCGTAAACGGCCAAGCTCATTCATAATATTAGGCATCTCAACCGAGGGAGCGCAGATTACGCAGTAGTTCTTGCTTTTGAATAGGGTGTAGCTCTTCATTAACGTATCAACCTCACCCTCAATTATCTCCTGAGGAACAGGAGGAATAACTGGCTCAGGCTGCTTTTCGGAACGCAGGCGATAGTTAAAAAACTTTTTCACCTCTAGCGATGAACCAAGAGCATAGGTCTTTAGGCGCAAAAATCTTCCAAATCGGCTAATATCGGTAAATTCCTTTTGCTCTTCAACCGATATTGGATGACCAATTCTAATTTTAACAACCTTGTTACGCTTGTTCAAAATTTCGGAAGGGAGCTTTACCGTTCTCAATAGCGGATGAATTAGCCCCAGTATGTGAAATAGCCGACTATTGGTTCCTTGGAAATATACTGGAACCACTGGCACCTCCGCCATTTTAATAAAGCGCAAAATGGAATCCTGCCATTGCCTGTCGGCAATACCTGGCGATTCGGTATTGTAATATGTAGAAACCTCCCCTGCAGGAAAAATGCCCAAAGGCATACCTGCTTTTAAGTGGTTAAAGGCGTTCTTTATGCCAGCAACACTAGAGGTTACCTTGTAACTACCCTCGAAGGGATCGACAGGTAGAATAAAATCCTTGATTGGCTCAATGCGCCTAAGCAAGAAGTTTGCAAGCACTTTGTAATCGGGGCGTTCCTCTGCCAAAAGTTTGATTAGCAAAATACCATCGATACCACCATAGGGATGGTTAGAAACAGTAATAAAAGCACCATTTTTAGGAATACGCTTCAGCTCTTCGGGGTTTATGTCGAACTGAACTTGTAACTCGTCTAGCGCTCCGTTGAGAAAATCGAGCCCCTTGCGATCGGCATACCTAGCATATAGCTTATTGAGCTTATTCAAACGCAGAATAAACATAAGCAACTTGGCTACACCTCCACCACCAATAGCGCCCAAGCGCGCAGCTTTTCTAATATCCTCTGTTTCTACAAGTTTCATAACAAAAAAGTGTTGTACATAGTACAAAATCAATAAAAAATGCCATGCTAAGCACAGGACAAATATAGCAAGGGATTGCAATAAAAGACACCCCGTGTAAAATTAGAAATCCGAATCTCCTGTTGTTAGACCTATATATGCACGAATCCGCTGTAAATATCGAAAAAAACAATTAGCAAAACAACCTTACAGAGAATAGCCTTATCCTTAATTTTGTTTTAAAAGATTCCTTTGGCATAACCTAACACGGTAAAACTCGTATGCCCTTTTTGTGAAATCATTGCTAAACGTTGTACCTTTGCTGTAGCAGGCAGCAGAGCAATACGCTGCAACACAATTTAAAAGCCCCAGTAATTGCACTGTGTTAACATTTTTGGCACGGCGGGTGTTAGTATCAAAATGATAAAACTATTTAATACTTTAACTGATGAAGAAGTTTATTCTACTTGCCCTTTTACTGGGCACAGCCATGTACGCACTTGCGGACAGAAACGTAATAAGGCACGAAGACATTAAAACCTTCCTTAAAACTAAAACCTACGTTGTGCTAGAAGACAATCCTATGTCGGCGTACAACTTTAAAGTGAAGGAAGCGGTAGAAAAAGCGTGGAACATAACCCCATATGAATTTATATCGACAGCGCAGTTTGAAGAGATGCGCAAGGATATAGACAAGTCGTTCCTTGTAATGATACAGGTTAAGTTTAGCAAAGATAAGCTTGAGGCACTTTACAACTTTATGAGTATTACCCTAGGCTCTGGAGTGAGCAAAATTACCGACATGCCCGACATTGTATCAATACCCCTTAGCTACTCCAGCGTTCCTGAAGATAGCTACGCTTACAAAATTGAAAGTTTTATTAGGTTTATGCAGGATCACATTAGAATGCTTGACAAAAATCCTGAGCTAATAAAGAATAACATCTACGATTACTACAACAAGAACATGAAGGATAACGTTAGCAAAAAAGAGCTTTGGCTCTTGGAAAAAGACGTTGAAAAAAGCATTCGTAGCCTTGATAAAATACGTAAGGCCTACCCTCATGTTGTAAGAATTGTGAAGGAAGAAGATATTGAAAAAGCCATTGCAGAGAAGAACCCCAACGTGATATTCCTACACAAGGTTGGACCAGAGGGAACCCGACTGCAGGCACGTTGCTACAAGGTGCTAATTGGTGCTGGCGACGATAAATTTTACTACTTCGACTACCACACCATCGACAAAAGCGACGGCGACGGATTCCTAAGCAAGGATTTCAAAAGAATAAAGTAACCATTTTAATAATATAAAGCCGCTGTTGTTGAGTTACATAAAACAACAGCGGCTTTATTACGTTTACTAATTAGGAGAAATAATTAGCCACAACAATTTTTCATCAACATAAAAAACAGAAATCATGAAAAGAATCATAGCCGTTTTTGCCCTAACACTTGCTATGCTACCTGCCACGCTTTACGCCCAAGGAACAGTGCCTAGCCAGCAACAAATAGCCAACTTTGCCAAAACAACCACCTTGGTAGTACTTGATGGGCGAGACATGGCATTTGATGCCATGCTAAGTGAAGCCGTAAAAAAGAACTGGACACTTACCCCTTTTGAACTTATTAGTTCAGAACGATTTGAACAAGAGAAAACCAATACTAACTACTCCTTTCTACTGCTTACTCAAACTACATTTGACAAAGACAAGATTGAAACAACCTACAATTTCTTCAACCTGGTTCTGGCACACCCAACAGGCGACATAAGCGAAATGCCCGTTTTAGCACACATGCCCTTTAGCGGAACAACGCTTACAAGCAGCAACACCATTTTTAAAACTGGAGCTGTGCTAAAGTCCATTCAGTGCCAAGCAAGGAAAGCCACCATAGCTCCCGATAAATACACAGGAAAGCTTTCGACGGCCAACAACTACATAAAAAACCTAAAGGGGAAAACACTACTAGTATCGGCAAGTCAGCTACAGGAGGATTTAGGAACCACCAATGTGTTTGGCAAGCTTTACAAGAATGAGTTTAAAATAGTTTCTGACGAGGAACTTGAACAAGCCGTATTAAATCCTGAAAGCAAAACAGTATTTTTGCACCTAGTTGCACCAAACGAAGGTGCCGAACAGGGACGCTGCTACAAGATGCTTATTGATGCCTACTCTGGTGAGGTGCAATACTCAAAAATGCACCGAATATCGGCCACAAAGCCTTGCAAGCTACTAAAAAGCGACCTAAGAAAAATACGCTGGGCTCCATTTCACTGGCTGTAACCAATGCCTTGACATGAGGTCTTTGCCATAAGTTTGGATACAAAAACAACAAATAGCAAACATGTCCGACGAGAAGATTATTTTTTCAATGGTTGGGGTGAGCAAAACGTTCCCGCCCCACAAAAGAGTACTTAACAACATCTACCTATCGTTCTTTTACGGAGCCAAAATTGGTATTATTGGTTTGAACGGTTCAGGTAAATCTACCCTGTTAAAGATTATTGCAGGGATTGAGAAATCATTTGAAGGCGAAGTAGTTTTCTCGCCAGGCTATACCGTAGGCTACCTTGAGCAGGATCCACATTTGGACGAATCCAAAACCGTTAAAGAGGTTGTACAGGAAGGCGTTCAGGAAATTATGGATCTGCTAAAGGAGTACGAAGCGGTTAACGCCAAGTTCATGGAGCCCATGAGCGATGATGAGATGAACAAGCTTATTGAGCGCCAAGGAGAACTTACAGAGAAGATTGACCATGTTGACGGATGGAACCTCGACGCCAAGCTAGAGCGCGCCATGGATGCGCTGCGTTGCCCAGACCCTGAGGCTTCGGTTAAAGTGCTATCGGGAGGAGAGCGCCGCCGCGTTGCCCTTTGTCGCCTGCTGCTTCGCGAACCAGATGTACTTCTGCTCGACGAGCCCACTAACCACCTTGACGCCGAGTCTATTGACTGGCTTGAGATGCACCTACAGCAGTACAAAGGAACCGTTATTGCTATTACCCACGACCGTTACTTCCTTGACAACGTGGCTGGCTGGATTCTGGAACTTGACCGTGGCGAGGGTATTCCTTGGAAAGGAAACTACTCATCGTGGCTTGACCAAAAAACTAAGCGCATGGCCATGGAGGAGAAACAGGAAAGCAAACGCCGCAAAACCCTTGAACGCGAGTTGGAATGGGTTAGAATGGCACCAAAAGCCCGCCATGCAAAGGGTAAGGCCCGTTTGGCTGCTTACGACAAGCTAATGAACGAGGATGTAAAGCAGAAGGAAGAGAAGCTGGAAATATTCATTCCCAATGGCCCTCGTTTAGGGAATGTTGTTATTGATGCCAAAGAGGTGGCTAAAGCCTACGGAGAGAAGTTGCTGTTTGACAATTTAAACTTCACCCTGCCTCCAAACGGAATTGTTGGTGTTATTGGTCCTAATGGCGCTGGTAAAACCACCCTATTCCGCCTAATTATGGGACTAGACAAAGCCGACAAAGGAACTTTCAGCGTTGGTGAAACGGTTAAGCTATCGTACGTTGACCAGCAACATAAGGATATCGACCCAGAAAAAACCGTGTTTGAGGTAATTTCTGCTGGGCTGGATAATATTGTACTTGGGGGCAAGCCTGTTAACGCTAGGGCATACGTTTCACGCTTCAACTTCTCTGGGGCCGACCAAGAGAAAAAGTGTAGCATGCTATCGGGCGGTGAGCGCAACAGGCTTCATCTTGCCATGGCGCTAAAAGAAGAGGGTAACGTAATTCTTCTGGACGAGCCAACCAACGATATAGACGTAAACACCCTACGTGCACTGGAGGAGGGTCTCGAGAGCTTTGCTGGATGTGCTGTGGTAATTAGCCACGACCGCTGGTTCCTAGACCGTATTGCCACCCATATACTTGCGTTTGAAGGAAACTCACAGGTTTACTTCTTTGAGGGTTCATACTCCGAGTACGAGGAGAATAGGAAGAAACGTCTTGGCGACGAAACCCCAACAAGAATCAAGTACAGAAAGCTTATGGAAAGCTAATTTTGTTGTAAATTAGTTACGAAGAAAGTAATATCAACTAACAACAAAATATCATGGAAAGAATTGGCTACGCAAGTAACGAGGAAAGAACATGGGCAATGCTTTGCCACCTTAGCGCTTTAGCTGGTTACATTATTCCCCTTGGCAATTTTATTGGCCCGTTGGTTATTTGGCTTATAAAAAAGGACGAGTACGCCGAAGTGGACAGACAGGGCAAAGAGGCGCTTAACTTTCAAATATCCATGCTAATATACTTTGCAATAGCAGGAATATTAACATTGGTTCTAATTGGATTCCTAGCGCTAATTGCACTTGCCGTTTTTAACTTTGTAATGATAATTATAGCCTCGGTAAAGTCAAATAAAGGGGAGCCTTTCTCCTACCCATTAGCATTGAAACTTATTAGCTAGCCAATTTCCTATGCATACACAAAAGGCGCTTAATTGCGCCTTTTGTTTTTTAAAAACCTGCCATAATCTTGTACTACTGCTTAAGTGCCGCTTTTGTAAATATGTACTCGGGAATTTTCTGGTTAAACTTAATTGAGGTCATTTTGTACTCGGTGCCATCGCCCTGCTTTAGCACATCCTTAAACACTATGGCTGTTGGGAACCATCGGCCATCAATCTTCTTAACATCGCTCATGGTGGTGCGTTTAAGCAGCTGACCACTCTTGGCAAACAGTTCCTCTCTTAGTGGCACAAAGCGTTCCGTGTCCACCCAAATTTTACGAGAATGGTAAGACACATCGGAAACCTTGGCCGTAAGTTCAAGCACAAAGGTTTTGCGTCCATCAACATCCTCGGTCCCGGCAAGCGTAGCGGTGTACACCTCGGTTAATTTCCTATCGTCCATCATATCCTCATAGGACAAATCGGATCCCATAACCGATTGCCGCAACATGTGCCCAGAGAGCTGAATAGTTCTATCGGTAGATGGGGAGTATATCCAGAGCTGGTTATCCAGCTTAAGCATCTTTGTGCCCTGTTCCCGAACAGGAGTTAAGTACTCTGTAAACGATTTCTTTGTGCCTACCGAGTATGTGCGCGAGGTTATTGTGCGGCTGTTCCGCTTGCCGTGAATTGTCATTGAGGCCTCAACAATGCGATTATCGGAGGCCATATTCTCATCAACCTTCCGAAGAATATCCTCGGCATTTTGCGCTGCTGCCATCAGCATTGTAATGCTAAGCAGTATGGTTAAAAGTACTCTCATTGTAGTTTATTTATGGCGATTAAAATCAATATCACTTTAAAAAATGCATTTTTATGTTGATGATTACAAGATGCTATGCATTACGCCTCTAGCTCCTTAAACAGCTTTGCCGTTTGGCGCCGATATATTCCCACACCCGCAAGCATTGAGCCAACAACGGTAGAGACCAATCCCGGAATGAGCCCTAAGTAATAGTCAACAGGTGTTATGCGAGCTTTTATTACCGTAGGCATCATCATGGCAGCGCCCTCCATCATTCCCGAAATATCGATACCATAAACCTGAAGCAGAAGCGCAAAGAAAAGCCCAATTGCTGTTCCAATGGCCGCACCAATAACACCTATAACCACCGATTCATAAATAAGGGTTCGGTAAACATGCCCCTTCTCCTCGCCCATGGCAAGGCGCACTCCAAACTCTCCGTAACGGCGCAAGCTGCCAAGCAAACCTGCGTTCCAAAGCACCAAAGCCATGGCTAGAACAAATATTGATGATATAATGCCAGTCCATGTATTTAGCAAGCTAACATACGACCCCATGTTACCCTGCTGGCTTAAGCTCTTCATTACTGGAGCATACTCGCTACTGCTATCGGCATGCAAGGCGTTAAACTGCTGTGCAATGGCAATGGCATCCTCATCGGAATAAAATCCGCCCTCCAAAAAGCCAAGTACCTCGCCAGCGGCATTCTGCATATCAAGAGCATAGCGGGCATCCTCTATATCAACAATTAGCGCACCCCGATCAAGCGCCTCGGCACCAAAAGCAATGGTTCCCACAATGGTAAAGTTGTACATGCTCATGCTGCCATTCATGGTGGAGCCAATAAGAGTAACCACATCGCCAGGGACCACCCCAAGCTTCTCGGCAAACAGGTTGCTAATTAGCGCCTCGCCAGCATTTTGAATTAACCTACCACGAACCAACGATTTTGGGATATTCAAGCGCTCAACCTCGGTGCTTGCAGAGGAAAGAAAATCGATACCCATTCCCATAGCAGGTCCCTGCGCACGGGTTTCGCCAGTGCTATCGGGGGCATCAACCAAACCACCAAACTGAATTCGGGGAACCCAAGCCACAGTGGGGTATTCCCGTTGCAAACTTGAGAGCAGCGAATCGGAATCAAGAAGCGCCAAATCATTTGGTGTTTGGCTCATATTATCGGCATACCCCTTGGTCATTACCTTTAGATGCCCATGGCTAAACCTTGCGTTTAGCTCAATGGTATCGCCCATAAAACCGTTTATGTACGCGTGAATAAACACGGTAAGCATAACCCCAATGGCCACAACAATAATGGGCATCTGGCTGCGACTTTTATCGCGAAGCAATCCCTTTACTAGAAATTTTATCATTGTATTTTCCCCCTAAGCGCTTCGGTTGGATTCATTTTAGCAATTTTCCGTGCAGGCCAGTAGCTCACAACAGTTGTAACCAGCACAACAATAAGCACTGTTGATAGCACCAGCCCAATGCTGTAAACAGGATAAAGCGTTTGTGCCATGGCCATGCCGTAATCGCTAACGTCCATAGGCATAGTCCAGCCCGCTTTGGCTTGCCAAATAAGGAATGGCATACCGTAAACCGCTGCCACCAACGCTGCCAAGATGGAGTGCATGGCACCCTCAACGGTGAAAAGTCCTACCACCTGGCGCCGGGTGTACCCCAATGCGATGTAGGTACCAATCTCCTTTTGCCGGCGGAATATGGATAGCACCTGAGTATCGAAAATAGCCAGCATGGCCAGCAGTAGTAGTATCATGTAAAATACGCTTTGCCCAACGGTTTTGGTTTTAATAAGATCATCAACCGATTTGGTTAGCTCCTCTTTCGATTTAAGAGTCCAGCCTTCAACCTGTGGGCGCTCCTTCTCTGCATCGGCAAAGGTGAGCAGAGATGCCTGATTGGGCAACATTAACATGGATTGCAGCTTATCCAGCGCAATGTATATTTTACCCGCCTCAACAGCAGGAACGTTGCATGAGAATACATCAACAATAACCACATCGGCAGCATCAAACATTCCCTGAGCATCGCGCCAACGGATGGTTACATAATCGCCAACATTAAGCTTTAGGTTGCGAGCCACCGAGTTGCCAATAACAGCGGGAATAGCACTGGTTAAGGAGTCCAACCTACTAGTGGGCAGCATAAAGATGCGCTGCGAGGGACGAACTCCCATAATGGTGATGGGTTGCATACGCCCCTGAGGGTAGATGGTTGCCTGCGCAACAAGCATGGGCTCTATATCGCCACTTTCCACTTCGGAAAACAGCTCCTGCGGAATTGGCGCATGGCTATCGGTAAAGGTAAAGGGGTCGAAAGGGTCGTAGGTTTGGTGCCAATACTGTCCAGCACCAATTTCCCAGTTGGTCATATCGTTTTTTGCCTGATAATCCCAGCCAACTAAAACTCCCTTCATCCAAATAATAACCACAAAGGAGAACGATAGCACAATAACGTTTAGCCATGTACGTAATCCTGCACCAATAAGATTTCGGTAAGCCAGTTTTATTGCCAGTTTCATGATGCTGCAATTTTGCTGTGTTCAACAACCTCGTCCTTATCTATACTACCATCGAGCAGGAAAATCTTACGGCGCAGGTAGCCTATAACCTTCTCGTCGTGAGTAGCAAACACAAAAGTGGTGTTCAAATCGCGGTTAAGCGCCTCCATTGTTTTAAGAATATTGTGCGAGTTTGCCGCATCCAGATTGGCCGTTGGCTCATCGGCAAGCACAAGCGACGGGCGCTTTACCATAGCCCTTGCAATGGCAACGCGTTGGCACTCGCCTCCCGATAGCTGTGGTGGTTTAGACTTAGCCTTATCGGTTAGCCCAACCCACGCTAGGGCATCCATCACCATTTTTTTACGCTCGGCAGCGGGTAACTTTAGTAATAACAGCGGGAACTCCACATTCTCGTAAACGGTATGCACTTGTAACAAGTTGTAACTTTGAAAAATAAAGCCAAGGCTCTCCTTTCGCAGCATTGCCGACTGCTTTGCGCTTAGTGCGCCAATAGAGTTCCCTAAAACAATGGCCTCCCCGTCGGACGGCACATCAAGCGAGCCCAATATATTTAGCAGCGTTGTTTTACCAGAACCACTAGGGCCAATTAGCCCTACAAACTCACCCTTGCCAATGGTGAGATTAATGTCCTTTAGCGCTGTAAACTCCCCTTTGCCCATGGGAAAACGCTTAGAAAGATTTTTAACATCAATTAAATTCATAGCACATAAGTTTCATTTTATTTTCAATAGCGCAGGCCTAATGGTTAAAAACTACCATAAGCTGCACCCCTTTTCCTCCGAACAAACTGTAAGATTGATTCTGATTGATAAAGTTGGCATTATCTGGATTCCAGTAGGCCATTAAGTGAAACGAGAACCTGTTATACTGGCGCTGCCAGTTAAAAAAGGAGTAAAAGTCGCCCGTATCTACATTGTAATAGGCCATAACACCAGCATTATCGAACAGTGTTACTGGATAGCTAAGCGAGAGCAAGGCGAAACTTGCTGTGTTGTAAAAATCGATGGAGCCCTTGTCGAACGATGCAAATAGTAGTTCGGTTGCTGCGTACAATCCGCTTCCTATGCCAAAAGTGTAATCGGCACCAACGTTTACAAGGGTTTGGTTGGTAAGGTAATCCAAGTTAGCGCTGGAGTGCGTCCACGATGCCTCAACCCAAAAGCCTATGGCCCAGTTAAACTTAGCATCTAACCCCAAGCGGTTCTCAGAGGCATCTTTGAAATTTTGAAAAGGGAAACCAAACTTACTCACTTCCACCAATCGGTTGTGAAAGGAGACCGCCATTTCGCCACTTGGCAACGGGTACTGCACCCTACCACCAAACTCGGGTTGACTATTGCTGCTTGGCATAACCTCCCACCCCTTTAGCTTATCGTCGCCATAAAGAGCCCAGAACCACACATTAGCATTATTAAGAAAGTAGTACCGCCCCATAATACCCCAAACACCATCGGTTAGCTTAAGCGGGTCGCGGGTATCCATTTGGTCGAACCACATTAGCGGGCGAATAATAGTTGCCGAACCAAAGTTTATTTTCTGTAGGCCCAACCTTAGCTCAAACTGCTGCGCCGATACGCGAGCCCAAGCCCTGTAGGGTTTTACCCTTCCTTCCAAATCCATTTCGGTTTGCCACGAGGTGTAGGCATTGGCCGAAAGTTCCAAATCAAACATGCTGCCACTAGGGTATCGGCGCTCGTAGTTAAGCTGAGGAATATACCTACCACCCAGCATTACACTTTCAAAAGAGTGGTTGTACCCCGCCCAAACCGATGCTTGCCCCTTAAAAAGTAGGGTATCGGTAGGCTCATTGGAGAACACAACTAAAGGAAGCAATAGAGCAAGTGCAAATAGCGCTGATCTCATAGGGCTAATCATGGTTAACAATTCCGTAAGTCATCAAACTGGTAAGTTCAAGCACCAAATCCTGTGGCTTATTGTAAAGGGCCACCACTTTACTATCGGTTACAAGTTCTGCAGCCTTTTGTGCCAGAATCAGCAGCAGCTCTGGCTTAAAATCGCTCCTAAACCACCCCTTCTGCTGGCCTTCGCGAAAAATGGTTATCACATCAGCCCAAACCACTCGCGTTTTCTCCTCTATATAGGTCGATAATCCCAGCTCCGGATTTGCATAGAAATCGGCTAGGAACTCGCGGCTAATATCGTTTGTACCCTCCAGCTTCATCTGTATCATCCCACGCATTTTTTCCGACACAGGTGCATCGGAGCCCATAAGCAGCTTAAACCGCTCCACTCCATCATCAACAACCATATCAAAAACGGCCTTTGCTAACTCCAACTTATTGGTATAGAACTTATAAAAGGTCATTTTACTAACCTTAGCCGTAGCACAAACCTCTTCTATGGTGACGCGCTTAAAGCCGTACTTCCAGAAAAGCGCCTTGGCTGCGCTAACAATATCCTTATGCTTTTTGCTACTGAACTCCATATTCAAAAATTACTTTCGATGCAAATATATACGTTTTTAATATATTAATATCTTTTTCGTATATTTTTTTTGAAAAAGTAAAATACTTTAACAGTTGTAAAAAAGTAGCACAAAGAAATTGCACTGCTATACAACACAGATAAAGCCACATTACTAGCCGATAGAACAACATTTTACACTCAAGCCCTAGCCAAAATATTTCTATATTTGCAGGGCGATGAAAAATTGCAGGGTAAACAAACATCCTTCACAACCTAAAGGATAAGCCGTTACACCGTAACAATCATCAGAAGCAGACACACAAAAGGGTTTAACATCATGGCAGTACAAAAACCAAGCATTCCTAAAGGAACAAGAGATTTCTCGCCCACAGAAATGTCGAGGCGCAACTATATTTTCGACACCATCAAATCGGTGTTTAAGCTTTACGGATATCAACCCATTGAAACACCATCAATGGAGAACCTATCAACCCTACTGGGCAAGTATGGCGAGGAGGGCGATAAGCTACTTTTCAAAATCCTTAACTCAGGCGATTTCCTAAAAGGGATTGATAGCCAAGAGCTAACTGGCGAGGTTAATACCAATGCCCTTTCGGTAAAGATGTGCGAAAAGGGATTACGCTACGACCTTACCGTTCCATTTGCACGCTTTGTGGTTCAGTACCAAAACGAGATAACTTTCCCATTCAAGCGATTCCAGATGCAGCCCGTTTGGCGCGCCGACAGGCCACAAAAGGGTCGCTACCGCGAGTTTTACCAATGCGATGTTGATGTTATTGGCAGCAACTCCCTTCTAAATGAGGTTGAGCTAATACAGATTATCAATGATGTGTTCCAAAAGCTAAGCGTTGGTGCCATTATCAAGCTAAACAACCGCAAAATCCTTAGCGGAATGGCTGAAATGATTGGTCACGCCGATAAGCTAATTGACATTACTGTTGCCATTGATAAGATTGACAAGATTGGCATTGATGCGGTAAACAAGGAGCTTGAGGAGAAGGGAATTCCACGCGAAGGCATTGAGAAGCTGCAACCCGTTATAACCCTTAGCGGAACCAACGAGCAAAAGCTAAGCACGCTGAAAGGCGTTTTAGCCCAATCGGAAATTGGCATGAAGGGCATTGAGGAGGTTGAAGCCATACTATCGTACCTAAGCGGCCTAGGTGCTATGCATGTTGATATTGAGCTAGACCTATCGTTAGCCCGTGGGCTTAACTACTACACCGGAGCAATATTTGAGGTTAAAGCTAAAGATGTGGCCATTGGCTCCATTTGTGGAGGCGGTCGCTACGATGACCTTACCGGTATTTTTGGACTAAAGAACGTGAGCGGAGTTGGTGTATCGTTTGGTGCCGACCGCATTTACGACGTTATGCTACAGCTAAACCTCTTCCCAGAAAGCTTGCTCACCAGCTCGCAGGTGATGTTTGCCAACTTTGGCGAGGCAGAAGCTGCCTTTTGTTTACCATTAATTAAAACCCTACGTGAGCACGGCATAAGCGCCGAGCTCTACCCCGATAACGCAAAAATGA
>DHVO01000145.1 GCA_002412705.1 Bacteroidales bacterium UBA5206
AACGCTGCTCAAGCTCTGTAAAGGCCTTATTCACCTTATTTATAGAGCCTATCTTGTTTAGTGGAAGCTTTACAATACGAGCCTGCTCGGCAAGAGCTTGAAGTATAGACTGGCGAATCCACCATACAGCGTAGGAAATAAACTTAAACCCACGCGTCTCGTCAAAACGCTGAGCAGCTTTAATAAGCCCTAGATTCCCTTCGTTGATCAGATCGGGCAAACTAAGCCCTTGATTCTGATACTGCTTGGCAACCGAAACAACAAACCGAAGGTTAGCCTTTACCAGTTTGTTAAGCGCCTCCGCATCCCCCTCTTTCAGCTTCCGAGCTAAGGTTACCTCCTCGTCCGGGGTGAGAAGATCTACCTTCCCGATTTCGTGCAGGTACTTATCCAGAGAGACTGTCTCCCGGTTAGTTACCTGTTTGATAATTTTAAGCTGTCTCATAACAAATTATAAAGTATCAGGTATTGTGCTAGTTTTTTTCCCTAAATCCCGCCCATACCTAATCCCGAATTTCAATCATCACCCCCACTCGAACTGCAATGGGGCTGCACTCTGATTGAATAGAGATAATTGGTTCCTGTTAACGGTTGCCCCCGCAAAACACACAACCAATTCATTTACAAGCAAAGAGAATGTTTTTCCTGTGCTTTTTTCAAGCTTGAATATAACTAATAATACAAGACATTATGCTTTTCAGCATATTTTTTTTAATTTTGTGCCAATAATGAAACATTTTCCAAGAAATGTTTGGTTAATCAAATCATTATTAACTAATATTGCAAAATGTTTCCCTCGAGTCTCTCGAAATTCTTCTGAAACAATTCCACTTTAACACAGTCGAAAATTTCTTTTAATTCATTCACACTATTCCCAGTGGTTGGTACTACTTTCTTACAACCAATTTGAAAAACTTTATGTACGATATTTTAGAACTTAACAAGAAGCTTCTGCCCGAGTTACGGGAGATAGCTAAAGAAATGAAGATCAAAAAGATTGAATCGCTCCGAAAACAGGATTTAATCTACCAGATTCTTGACCAACAGGCTATTACGATAGCCAGCCGCGACGTTAAATCGGGCGAAAAGGATAGGGATAAGAATCGCGACAGGAACAAGGAGCAGCAACGTGTCGAAAAAAAGGACATTAAACCTATAAAGAAAGACAAAGACGCTCCTCAAGGCCCTAGCGCCAAACCAGCAGAACAGCCCGCTCCCGTAGCAGCAGCCCCAGCAGCTCCCGTAGCACAAGCGGCCTCATCTCCTGCTCCAGCACCCGCACCTACAGCAGCACCTGCAACAGAAAAACCAGCTCCCCAGAATAACGATCGCTCCGATAAAATGGATCGAGAAAAGCGCAAACGCTTTACCCGGAAAAAGGAGGGAGAGGCTACACCTGAATACCGTACATCGGCAAATAAACCTCAACAGGAAAAACCAAAAGCAACCAGCGAAAAAGCAGTCCCCCTACCAGAGGTTGAGGTTGACGAGCCAGAAGTTGTAGCCTTTGATGAAGCCGATGAGGTAATTGTACCAACACCAGAAGTTACTCCTGCCGTTGAAGCCAGCCCAGAAGAGGGTAACGAGCCAATGGAAAAGGTTGAGGTTCCCCGTGAGGAAATCACCACTCCAATGCCCGAGCGCAACCAGGAAGGTGAAAAGAAACCGTTTGTTAGAGAGCAACACGGACGCAAAACCTTTGAAAGAAGGGGCAACGACAGAAATGGCGAAAGACCTGCCGACCGTTTTGACTTTGACGGCGTTGTTGCAGCAACAGGCGTACTTGAAATTATGCCCGATGGTTACGGATTCCTTCGTTCATCGGACTATAACTACCTTAGCTCACCCGATGATGTATATGTATCTCAGTCGCAAATAAAGCTGTTTGGGCTAAAAACTGGCGATACCGTTACAGGAACCATTCGTCCTCCCAAAGAGGGTGAAAAGTACTTCCCCCTTATTAAGGTGAACGAGATAAACGGACGTACCCCAGACTTTATCCGCGACCGTATTCCCTTTGACTACCTAACCCCACTCTTCCCTAACGAGAAGTTTACCCTTATTGGTAATGGGCAAAATAACCTATCGGCACGTGTTGTTGATATGTTCTCCCCCATAGGTAAGGGACAGCGTGGTTTAATTGTAGCCCAACCCAAAACGGGTAAAACTATTCTGCTAAAGGATATTGCTAATGCAATAGCAGCAAATCACCCAGAGGTGTACATGATTGTTCTGCTTATTGACGAACGCCCCGAGGAGGTTACCGATATGGCACGTAGCGTTAACGCCGAAGTGGTTTCATCAACCTTTGATGAGCCTGCAGAGCGCCACGTTCGCGTTGCAAACATTGTACTTGAAAAGGCAAAACGCCTTGTAGAGTGCGGCCACGATGTGGTTATTCTACTAGACTCCATAACCCGTTTGGCCAGAGCATTCAATACCGTTCAGCCAGCATCGGGTAAGGTGCTATCGGGTGGTGTTGACGCCAATGCGCTACACAAGCCCAAACGATTCTTTGGTGCGGCTCGTAACATTGAGAACGGTGGCTCACTTACCATTCTTGCAACCGCACTTACCGAAACGGGTAGCAAAATGGACGAGGTTATCTTTGAGGAGTTCAAAGGAACTGGTAACATGGAGCTACAACTTGACCGCAAGCTATCGAACAAGCGTATTTACCCAGCTGTTGATATCACGGCATCGAGTACCCGCCGCGAGGATCTGCTACTTGATAAGGAAACCCTTAGCAAGATTTGGATACTCCGCAACTACCTAACCGACATGAATTCGATAGAAGCAATGGAGTTCCTAAAGGATAGGCTAATTAGAACACAAACCAACGAAGAGTTTCTACTCTCAATGAATAGCGATTACTAGAAGAAGGGGCCTTGAGCCCCTTCTTTTTTGCTATATACCTTGATTTTGCTACTTTCGCCTTTGCTACTTAGAAATCATTTAACCATTAGTTAGAAACCGATGAAAAAACTACTACTTACCCTAATCATTACCATTAGCGCGCTAGCCGCTAAATCACAAACTGTAAATGGAATTTCACTAGACAAAATTGATGCAACATACATTGATATTGTTGAGTATAGAAAATTTGTGAGCGATAAAGTGAATATTCTTCTCGATTATGGTCAACGCTCGCATATTCTTTACAACGAGGAGCAATTCGTTAAGGATGAAAACGGAAAGGATATGGAGTTCAACTCCATTATAGATGCTCTAAACTTCCTATCTACATATGGTTTCGAATACATCGACTCCTATGTAACCGTAAGCAAAGAGAGCAGTACCTGCCACTTTCTTCTTAAACAAAAAGATAAACCAAGCGGGAATAAAGCCGAAACAACCACACAAGCCAATCCAGAATAGAGCAAATTCTGCACACCACATACACAAAACAAAAAGAAAGTTTTGTGTTGCAGGCTATAAAGATGCACTTTATAACAATATGGGGCAGGGTGTTCCATAATCCAATAATCGTAGCTATCTTTGTGGGACTTACAACCTGGGGCTGACGCTGGTTTTGACAGCAAGCAGAAAGGGTTTGTAAGCATGCCGAGCGTTGTGAAGCTAGCTCGTTAATCTCAGGACTCAAACTTTTAAACGGCGAATCAAATTACGCTCTCGCTGCCTAATTACGCAAAGCGAATTAGCTTAATTCCGGGGCCAAGGTGCTCCAGAACGAGATGTCTCGCAGAGGGTTCCGTCCTGTTGCTCCCTGCATACGAGGCACCAATCAAATGGGAATAGCCAGAGCGATGTCTCTAAGCACTGGTGAAACTTTAGAGAATAAGGGTTAGCTCGGTTGCCTTGCACCTGGTTACCCCCGACAATCAAGAAAGGCTAAGCATGTAGAAAGCAAACTGGTTCCTTGTTTGGACGAGGGTTCGAACCCCTCCAGCTCCACTGACCTAAAAAACAATTGAATTCAAAAACCTCAATGTACCGATACATTGAGGTTTTTTTATTTCTATTTGACTTCAAAACGATTCAAAATAGTTCATTATGTATTCAACTATTCAGAGAACTCCAAATCAATAAAGGTTACAGTCACCAAAAAAACCTATTGTTATGTATTCCATTTACTTACGAAACTTTTTCGAAAATTAGCAAATAAACCGATGCCCCCAGTGAATGCGTTAAAGAAGCCGAACTATCCAGAAAATAAGTTCTTCACAAAAGCAATTTCTTTCTGTCTCTTAATGGTTAGCTACCTAACTCCTTCTCGAACCTCATTGCATACATACTGAATGGATAAGTAGTGGTATAGGCAGGATCGTATCTTTTCTGATAGATTGGAAAATGCAGTAGGGATTTTTGTCATAGTGTGCCTAATCAGCTCCAGTAGCAAATAACAGATTAAAGCAATGTATAGCTGCTATTTTACTGCATTCTCGCTGGCTTCCAAAAGGTCTTAACATGCAGATTTTGCTTTATTTTCCTGAAGAACAACTCGATATCCCATCGCTTTTTGTATAACTCGGCGATGGTGTTGTACTCCCAGTCCAACTGGTCGAATATCTTGTACTTACTTTATCACTTCACGGTTTGATTGGTACAGGTACAGCAGTCTAGCATCCAGTTTGGTATTTAATCTAAAATTTGTGTAACGAGCGGCTTATTGCAGTTTTTGATGCGTCTGTAGAGTCCCCTATTTTAAATGTTTTTGCCGAACTCAAAATTAAGGGATTCTGAGGGCTTTTTTCAGTTTTTTAAACTATTAACTTAGGATGCTAGTGTTTTTTACAATTTAATTATTACCTTAATGTTGTGTTATTCTTCATACGTCTTTTACAGTTAAACTAAATATAGATAATATGCTTAAAATATTAAAAACGATAACAATTGGTTTTCTTTATGTCGGATTATTTGTTTCGGTTTCTTTTTCGCAGCAATATATTAGGATTAAGGGGGTAATTTTGGATGCTGAAACTAAAGAGCCAGTCTCATTTGCAACGGTGGCTTTTCAGGATAGGTCTTTTGGCGTGATTACAAATGATGATGGGAGTTTTTCTTTTCCCATAACTGCAGCAGACTCTAGTCGGCAAATTGAAATTAGCTGTATTGGCTATGGATCTAAAATAATAGACATTAAGACTATTCCAGCAGATAGAATGCTTCGGCTAGAACTTAGCCCAAGAGTATATAGTATCGACGAGGTAGAGGTGAGTACTAAGCGGCAACGCGGTCAAAGCGCTAAAGAGATTGTTACGGCCGCTGTTAGAGGAATTAAAGAAAATTATCCCAATTTCCCATTTCTTTTGAATGGATATTATCGCGACTATTTGACAGTAGAAGGTAAGTACATTAATCTATTTGAGGCAGAAATAAATCTTCAGGATAATGGGTTTCATACTAGTGATAAGCAGGAAACCAAAATAGGAATTGTTTATGGTGCGTTTAACAAAGAGTTTCCGGTAGATTCTAATTTGATAACCAGTTATGGTGATCGTAAGGAAATTCCTTATGGTGTTACAGGCTATCAAGGTGGTAATGAGTTTTATTTTTTACTAGTTCATAATCCAATTCGTAATTACCTCGATGAGTCTTTCGCCTTCATTAAGCGAATAAATATTGAGTTTTTAGAGAATCATCGGTTCGAGTTGCTAGGTACAGAGTATATCGATAGCGTTCTCTGCTATAAAATTGGACTAAACTACACAAAATCTGAGCACCCCGAATTTGCCACAGGGAGTATTAGTGGAGGAAAAAATAGAATTGTAGAAAACTATAAGGCTGTAGGTAATATTTATATTCAGGCTGATAACTTTAGGATTCATAAGTTGTCCTATCAAGTTTTCTTCCGCAAACTAAAATTATGGGAGTTAAATTTGAGTTATAAGGATTTAGATGGTGTTTTTTATCTAAACTATCTTTCCTTCAATAATATAATTGAAATACCCAACTACTTAAATGAAAGTTATTTTTATTTAAAAAACTTAACGGTTGATAAAAATAACAAGACCGTTAACTTGGTTTTTAATAATCCTGTAGATCCTGAAACGGCTAGAAAACCAGGGTATTATCGCCTCAAGTTCGATGGTAGAAGGGTGAAAGTTTCAAATGTAGCAAGTGCTGATACTTGCGTTACGCTGAGTATCGAGGAGTTTGATAAATATTTAGGTTCATTTGAACTTAAGTATGCCGATAGGTTGAATTTTAATGTTCAAAAAATTAAGGATATTTATGGTAATAAGGTGAACAGCTTAAAAACTGTAGAAGCTTATCAATATCGCGAATTTTTTGTCAATAATGCTTCAAATCAATTTGAACCCATTTTGAAAGAGCAGCTTCTCGATCCAAAAAAATCAATTATTCTTAATGATCAAGTGATGGCTATACCAGATAGCATAACTTTCAATTCCCCCCTAATTGGTAGAAAATAGTTTTTAAATACAAAATAAAATACTACCCTATGAAAACTAGTTACTTAGTCTCTATATTTCTTATGTTAATTTTTAGTGCTGCATTTGGACAGCATGAAGTTATATTAGAAGAATTTGAGAATGAGATTGTTGATCTTTACGAAGATTACTATTCTGAATCCCGCGAGTTGGTGTACACCCATTTTAATAAGTCCTTCTACCTCCCAGGGGACGGAGTGTGGTTCACGAGCTACTTGTTGAACCCCCAAACCCAGCGTACGAGTCTTCAGTCCAGAAACCTTTGGGTGGAACTTTATGCCCCCAATGGTGGTTTGGTGGAACGAAAAATCCTTTTGGTGCAGGAAGGTATAGCTAGCGGTGTGTTTATGCTGGGGCAGGATGCTCTCCCTGGAACTTATACCTACAAGGCGTCCACCTTGTGGATGCGAAATTTCGAAGAGAACCTCGAGGAGTTAAGGCCAATTCAAGTTTTGGGCGAGAACGAAAGACAACCGATAGAGAGCATGAGTAATCTCGACTTACAATTCCTGCCAGAGAGTGGGATACTGTTGGCGGGGTTGACCAACAGGGTTGGAATAAGGGCTGTGGGGGCGGATGGCCTCGGAGTCTCCATTGCCGGTCGGGTGGTGAATGCAACGGGTAAATCTGTGCAAACATTTGAACTCAATTCACTAGGTATGGGGAATATAACTTTTTACGCAGAGGTGGGGGATGTTTTACATTGTGAAGTGCCCTTGGCTGATGGTAGTGTTAGGCGGTTTCCTCTGCCAGAAGTTCAGGAGCGTGGCGTATTGGTGCAAGTGAGCCAACTTAGGGGGAAGGTGTTCGCAAGCGTTGTTACAAATGACCAAACCCTAACAAAATCACAACAATTCTACCTGTTTATGCATAATCAAGGAGAGGTGCAGCGCATTGCGTTGGTTCGCTTGGACGAGGAAAGGCGTAGCCAATTGCTTGAGTTTGACGCCGCAGGACTCCGTGGAGGCGTGCATTGCTTCACCCTGTTCGACGAGGCTTTTCAGCCCGTGGCTGAGCGCTTATTCTTCGTGTATGGTGATAAACACAACGGAGAGATGACGCTGGAGGGGGATACAAAGCGAGATACGATAACTCTGAGAGTGTCCACATTGAAAAGAGATCAGCCAGTGGAGGCCAGATTGAGCATTTCTGTGCTGCCCGGGGGAACCGTGTCCAGCACTTTTACCAACAGTTTGCTGACCGAGGCGCAGTTGGCAGGTTTGCATGGGCACATAGAGAATCCTTATCACTACTTTGACAAGGGGAACGAGCGGCGTATGCTCGATATGGATTGCCTGATGCTAACTCAGGGGTGGCGACGATACGCGTGGAATCACATTCTTGGTGGTGAGCCCTTGGTGCTGGAGCAAATGCACGAGGAGGGCTTCAATGTGGTGGGGAAGGTAACGCAATGGAACAAACGCCTAACAGGGAAGGCCATGGTGTCATATGCCCTGCTAGGAACGGGCGAGGCGGGCTTCGTCAACCCCGACTCCTCGGGCAGGTTCGAGATCCGGGGTCTTGAGTTCTACGACTCCACCTACGTGTACCTATCCGTGGCCGATGAAAAGGGGAAAGCGTGGAATAGAAGGATTGAGGCGGAGCAGCAACTCCCAGTGTTGGCGTGCGCTACGGTTGAGATCCCTAGCACACGCCGTTCGAGTGCACTGAGCATCACCCCAGCGCCCGATATATCTCTTTACCGAGCCGATATCTATATCGACGAGGTACGGTTTGTGGGCAGGCGGCCAGATCCCCCCAAGGCCAGCAAGCTGTACCTGGCTTTCGAGGCCAAAACGTTCACCATAAACCCGGAGAACGCCGAGAAGTACCACAGCGTCAACGATCTCCTACGGCAGGAGTTTTCAGTGATTAACGAAGGACCTGAATTCGCGCCAATTTATAAGATGGGGCGGGGCAAAAACTCAATTAATTTGCATGGCAGTCCTCTTATTGTTATTGATGATATACCTTTATGGAGTCCTATTGATGATGCAATTACCAAACCTGGGGTTTATGTCACACTTAAAGACAGACTAAGTTCCTCTTCAGCAATTTTAGCTTCAATGCCAATTAGTGATATCGAGTCCATCTCGGTAAATAAAACCGGGTTTGGCATGGGGGTGCGGGGGGTTGAGGGGGTCATCATGGTGAAAACCAGAACCAAGCCTCTGCACGCTAAGGGCAATGCCCCCGCTTCAACCAAGGTGAAACTGCGCGGGTATGCAGCCCCCTCGGAATTCTACACGCCTCGCTACAGCGTGCTACCCCCCGATCCTGTGTACATAAAGTATGCAGCTGTACACTGGGAACCCAATCTTACCACTAACATCAATGGAGAGGGCACGCTTAGATTTCCCATTCCCAGAGGGCTTAAGGATATCCACGTTAGGGTTGAGGGTGTTGGCAGCGATGGAACCATTTTTAGCGAGACTAGAATTATGAATATTAGGTAGATATTTTGTTCATTTTAAAGATTTTCTGGTAAACATTTTTAAACTGGGTCAACCATTTTGTAGATTGACCCAGTAAGGCTATTTTTAAGTTACCACGCAAAAAAGAAAGCCGAGGGTAAAAGCACTAATTTCTGAATCAAGAATAACGTACAATCAAACAAGACCTCATTTGAGTCTTAATAATTATATTCATGAAAAAATCCTTTGAGGGTAGGGTAACCCTAAAGGGATTAATAAATAGTTTATAAATCTGCCAACCTATTTCTGGACCACTCAATACAAAATTTAAACAGGCTCTAAACACCTAAAGGCTTATAAACCCGGCCGCATATTCAACTCTAAAGCACACCGAATTATTGCAACCAGAATTTTATGCAGGAAATATGGGTTTGTGAGGTTTTGTTTTAAGCTGGACACAATGCCACTTTTGCGGCTTAAACATATAAACTACAATCATTTGCAAGCACAATGAATGTGCAGCAAATTCTGCGATAATCCAAACATAGGTTAGCCATAATGAGCCCAAAAGGCAAAGTTGTATTTGAACAACTTTAAATTCGATAATTAAAATACATTTTCAATCCTAAAGCGACCATTAAAATGATCAAATTGAATTTGATAAATTTTCTCCTTTGGAACGATTGCAACAACCGAGGGCAACAAATACTTCGAAAAATTTAAGCCTAAAATGACTTTTGATAAGGATTCTTTTATTGACAAATAAATATCCACCGAGTAATCTGAAAAAGTTAAAAATCGGTACTCTGATTCTCCTTCCCAATCAATGTTTTTTGTAAAAAATCTTTTATTCACTTCTTTTTCATTCTTTATGAATTTCTCCCAATGTTCAGTTGAAGTGAGAGCTCTATGGTCTTGGTATTTATCTAGATTGACGCCTGTTATAACAGTAGGTAAAAATGAAAATTG
>DHVO01000157.1 GCA_002412705.1 Bacteroidales bacterium UBA5206
TTGGTATATAAGTATCCCTAGAAATATATTCTAGTCTCAACATCAAGGGAATGGGAGTGGTTTAAGTAGGCCGAGGGGCTAAATCCGGTTATCTTTTTAAAGTCCTTGATGAAATGAGCCTTGTCGTGGAAGTTGTATTTCACAATAATATCTAACCAATCAATTCTGTTAAGGGTAACAATGTCGCGAATTATTGAATGGTGTTTAACCAGTCGGGCATAGCTGTTGGGCGAGGTCCCCTGCTCGTACTTAAATTTCCGCTCAAGAGTACGTGGTGTGGTGTTTACTAGGCTGGATAGCTGCTGTATGTTTAGCTTTCCCTCCTTAGCAATAAGTAGTTTGGTTGCTTTACAGCTAATGCTATATGTTGTTGGCTGTGTGAAATCCCTGTTTATTACTTTAGATATTTCATTTATGATGCTTTTATCCTTTGGGGGTTTCTCCACTATGCTTAGGATTTTTTGGTAAACCGTTTTTTGTATTATCTCTTTGGCATCAACTATTGGGTTGCTAATACATTCTGAAAGAGGGAGTTTGAAGATGTTGTATAGTACTCCCGGTTTAAAAATCACTAAGACCGATTTGTATTCTCCATGGCATCTTAATAGCATGCTTTGCTTTGATATTGATGCAAGAGCAAAGTAAACCATTGGGAAGCGATTGAATGTAATGCCATCAAACGAGTAAAACGAGGGCTCCCCATATTGTATAATTAACCCATTTGTTGGGTTGGGCATAATAAGTTGGCATGAGTCGTAACAGAAATACGATTCAAATAGGCTAATGTTTTGAATCACACCAGTTAGTTCGCTTTGGGGTATAACCCAATTGCAGCTCATTGTGGCGATGCTTTGTTTATGTGGCTTATCCCTTTTGGTTTTACTTTGTGCGTTTGCGAACCAAGTACCTAACTGTAATGGCAATTGCAAGAACAATGAGAAGCAATGCAAAACCAACTATCCCTTTGTTCGATAAAATATTACTGCCCTCAGCACTTTCCTTTGCAAGCTGTTCTATGCGTTGCTGCTCATTGGTTGGTAGCAGGCTAAACTCATTCTGGGTTACCTCTCCAAATAGAGTAATAAGCTCGGCAATAAACTTGTTAAATAGCTCTGGATCTGCGTTTCTTAATAAGGAAATAAGTTCTTGGAACGACTGTGTGTTAGGGTTATCAGCAAGTGCAAGTTCAATAATTGCCCTTAGTTCAGGCGATGCTTTCTCTAGAATCTTGTTGAGTAGGTATAAAAAGTTGTCTTTTGCCGAGTTGGATTCTATGGTTCGTTTTTGTTTTATGCTCTGCAGATTGGTGTTGTTTACTAGCCAGTCGGCAAGTTTTACAAACGATAGTAATAGCTCCTCGCCTTCTTCTTGGGCTATGGCTTTTTGTATCAACATAGCTAATGCCTTGTTGTATTCAATGCTGGATGTGGGCCAGCTGTTCAAAAACGCTAGCTTAACCTCATTTTTTAGCGATTTTGACTGAATACCCAATAGTAAAATGCTGGGGTGTAGCTCCGATGTAACTACTCCTTTTGGTCCTATTCCTGTTTCATTGGTGTTAATATCAGTATTTGTAGCAGTTTCAGGGGCTGTGTTGTTTGCTGGTTGAGCCAGTAAGGGTTCCTCTATTGGTGCAGGAAGATTAGGGTTTGCAGAGCTCGCTAAAAGTTTACTGTTTTCCTCTAGCTGCTTGCGCTCTGCCATTAGTAGGGAATCGGTATTTACTAATGATGTTTTTGAGTTAGGTTGGGCTAAATCGATGCTCTTTTTATTGCTTCGTTGCAGCTTAGCAAGGAGTAACTTTGCTGCATCGGATTGGTCGCGCATTTCATAAACGCTACCCTGATAAAAAAGCGTGGATATTTTATCTGTAGCAATGTAGGTTAGATTCTCCCCTTTATCGGGATTTAATATGGCCAGACCTGCATCCTTAAGCGTATCAATAATAAGCGTTTTAAAGCCCCTGTCGGTTTGGATTCGCGCTGCTAGTTCTTCCGATGTTAGAATTGTTTTCCTGTATCTAGGCGAGAATATCTCTACTTCGCAAATATCCATTTCGCCAAATCCGTAATTGTCAAACAGGGCTACTAGCCCGTATGAGCCATCCTTTATGGGAACAAAAAACAAGTCGTCGTCGGTGGTGTTTAGCGGGTAGCCTAAGTTAATGGGCTTACTCCAACCTTCCCCCGTTTTTTGCGACACAAAGTAATCGTATCCGCCCATGTTATAGTGGGCTTCGGAGCTGAAGTAAAGTAGCTGTCCATCGGTTGTTACAAATGGAGTGTTCTCGTTTAGAGGGGTGTTAATGGTGCTACCCAAATTCTTTGCAGGGCCCCAGTTATCGCCAGTATCCCTTCTCGATACGTAAATGTCTAGATCCCCAAATCCGCCCAAACGGTTACTGGTAAAGTAAAGCGATTTGCCGTCGGCACTAATGCTAGCATGCGTCTCGTAGTACTCGGTGTTTATGTTAGTGTTTAGGATTTTCATTGGCAACCATTTCTCGCCGTTGAATCGGGAAACGTAGATGTTTCCATTATGTGTATCGTCGCGGAAAAGGTAAAGTTCCTTGCCGTCGTGCGATAGGGATAGGGTAGAGCAGTTTCCATCAACAAACAGATCTAGGGTGATGTTTTGCGGAGTACCCCACTGTTCGCCTTTTTTTCTTGAAATGTAAACCGCTTGGTAAAACTTGCGTTTTGTTGTAAAAGCCATGGTTTTACCATCGCCCGATATAACTGGGTTAAAGTTAGAAAACCTGTCGTTTATGGTTTCCCCTAGATTGGTTCTTATGAAATTGGTTGGAAGTTTTTGTATTCCTCTTGATGCAGCAAGTGTAGTGGTTTGATGCTCATAGTAGCTCATGTCCCACCGTTTCTCCTTCTTTATCTGATCCTTGAAGCGCTGATAGGTTCTTTCCGCTTTGTCCAGCTGATTGTTTATAAAATAGGCGTTGCCTAGGTAAAAAATTGCATCTACAGGTGCCTGTTTCTCAGTGGTACTTACCTCATTGTACCTAGAGGTTGTATTATTCGCCGCTTGTTCAAGGTAGGGTATGGCTTCTTGCTTTTGTCCTGGAATGTTTAGGTAGCAAAAACCAATGCGGTACTGTAAGTTATAGTTATCGGGATTATGCTTAAGCACTTGAAGGTATAGTGCAAGAGCCTCTTCGTAATCTTCAAAGTAAAAGTAGGAGTTTGCATCTTTGTATAGTTCTTCAATCTCCTTGCGGTTTTGCCCTGCACACGCTAGGCCTATAAGCATAAAAAGTACTATAAACCGTAATGGTTTCATTTGTGCTGCGGTTATTTTAGGGGTAGATAAGCCAGTGACATTCTCGTAAATAGAATATCAAATTTAATAAAATTACTAAAATATTCCCGATAGAATCTTTTATGATTGATGAATGGCTATATCCCGTTCGTGTTCGAATGGAATTGCTGGTTTAGATTGTGCTTTTTCCCTTTTGGAGGGAATGCTACTCTAGGGTATGTTGTGGTTGCGACATGGTGGTTGTGCCTACCATGGGAGGTGTTTGGGTATTTGTAATAGTATGTTGCACGGAAAGGTCTATCTCTATGAAGTAAATATCCTCCTCACGTTGATCTTCCTCTAGTATTCGGGACATGTAGCCGCTGCGCTCATCATCAAGAGGGAAGAAAAAGGCTTCGTCGTCGGTTGTGTTTAGCGGATAGCCTAGGTTTATGGGCTTTGTCCAGCTGTTGTTGCCCCTTTCGGATTTAACTATATCGTATCCACCCATTGTTTCGTGCCCCTTAGATGCAAAGTAGAGGCTTTTCCCGCTCGACGATATTATGGGTGCGGTTTCGTCAAACGGCGTATTTATCTCCTTACCTAGGTTTATGGG
>DHVO01000089.1 GCA_002412705.1 Bacteroidales bacterium UBA5206
TATCGGCCGATAAGAAGCACCTTTTTGTTCACGCCATGTACATCCCCAATGCCGATTCCGAGGCTTTGGTTAAGGAGCTAAAGAATGGATTTGAGCGCCGCGTTATTAAAGTTTTCCGTTAAAATTGAGCCGTTTATGACCCTGATGCAAATAATACTTTCGGTTGTTCTTGTTGTGCTATCGGCTAGCATGCTTCTGGTTCTTTATCGGTTTATTAAAGGGCCATCGCTTCCCGATAGGGTAACCGCTTTCGACCTTGTAACCACCATTGTAATTGCAATGATTGCCGTTTTCTCTATTCTGTGGGAGTCAACTCACTTTATGGATGTGGCCGTGGTGCTATCGCTTATAGCCTTTTTAGGTTCCATGTCGTTTGCTTTTTACTTAACTAAAAGACGAAAATAATGCCACTACACGATATCATTTGCGTAATACTTATACTTAGCGGGGTTGCGTTTATTTTTATTGCATCGATAGGAATAATTCGCTTACCCGATTTTTACCTACGCATGTCGGCAATAACCAAGGCCGCAACGTTGGGGTTGGCGCTAATCCTAATAGGCCTGGCAATCCATTTTGATGAGTTTGGCATTACAGCCAAGGCGCTTATAATTATATCGCTGGTGTTTGTAACCAGTCCTGTAGGAGCCCATGCCATTGCCCGTGCCGCCTATAAGCAGGAGGTTCCGTTTTGGGAAGGAGCTGTGCTTGATGAGCTACAGCAGCTACAAAATCACAAGAAAAGCATTGAGCAGCAGCTGCATGAAAGCCCAACCAACGAGGGTTTGCTTAATGCACTTATTGATGCTCTGCTTCAGCTACCCGAGGCGCAAGGTGGAAGCCTGCGCTATGCAACCGATGTTGCCCGCCGCTTGCGAAAAGTTAATCCTCTGTTGGGGCATAGGCGTTTGGCTCAGGTTTTCATGTTGCGTGAGCGTTACGCTTCGGCCGAGGACGAGGCGCAGCAGGCTTGTACCCAATCGGGTTACGTGCAGCAGGATGTTTCCCTTTTGGTTGATATCTATCTGGCTCAGAAAAAGTATGTAAAAGCATCATCGGTAGTGGAGGCTGCACTTGCCATTGAAACAGCTGATTATGCGCTGTATCTGGGAGCCATGATATCTGCAAAGCATGGCGTTAGCCAAACCTTTGGGCTAAAGTGTGCCGAGGGATTCTACTCGCAATCAGATGATGCCACTGCAAAGGCTCAGGTTGCTGAGTGGGGGCAAATGCTTGCGAGTAGGTTACATGAGAGGTTTATGGGCGCATAGCGTTACATATTGCTTTCATTGTCCCACGGTATTTTCTGCAATAATATCTACATTCACATTTATTTTCCTAGCAACTGGGTATTTTATGCTGTTTGTAAATGGATTGTAGATTAAATATCTCTGTAATAAGGATTGTATCAGCCTTAGCTCTTGTTTGTTTCACGTTAGCAGCATGCAAAAGGGAAAAGCCGCTAACAATAAACTTTGCTGGCGATGTTATCCTTGACCGAGGGGTTGATGATGAGTTACGGCTTCATGGCGATACAATTCTGGTTAACGCCATTCATCGTATCAATACAGGTGATTACTTCTTCATAAATAGCGAGGGCGTTTATGCCGACTCGGGTGTGGGGCAATCCCCAAAGTTTAATCTTAGGGCTCCATCCAACCGTGCCGAGGCGCTAAAAAAGGCAGGAGTTACACATGCTTCTGTTGCCAATAATCACACATTAGATTTTGGTTTAAGCGGTTTCCACAGCACATTATCGGCACTTACACTCAATGGCATTTGCGCTGTTGGTGAAAATCTAGAGCCTTCAATAGTGTCCAGCCAAGGAGAAAAAGCAGCAGTTATTGCAGCCAACCTAACTAATTTTCATGGAAACTATTGCGATACCTCATTTACTACCTTAAAAGGTGCAGTACAATCATTTTCTTTAAAGAATCCGCGTATTCCCCTAATCCTTTACTTGCATTGGGGGCTTGAATATCAAACTCAGCCCCGCAATTGGCAGCGTCAGCTGGCCATAGCGCTGGTTAGCCTTGGTGCCGATTTAATAATTGGGCATCACCCACATGTGATTCAGGATGTGGAGTTTATTAATGGCGTTCCCGTTTTTTACAGCATAGGTAATTTTGTTGCCGATGCATACCTGCCCAATACAAGTAAATCGCTAGTTGTTGATGTAAACGTAGAAGATGGACGCTTATCTGTAAGGGCAAAACCTCTACAACTAGTGAACTATATGCCCCAAGCAGTTCCTTTTGCTGAGCAGATTCAGTTTGTTGAGGAGAACTTGGGTTCATCTACAGGTATCGGATTAGCTTATACTAATGATGTTTGGAACGTAACTGCTGCTAGTGACGTTGATTTTGGAGCGGAATCTAATCTGTGGCTTTTCCCCGCTAGTCGGTTTACAGCCTCAGTAAAAAGAATGCAAGCAGGTTATTACATCCTTAGCCTTCACACCAAGGGCAATGCTTACAATCCAATCGCTTTGCGAGGTGATGTTTCCGAACTGCAAATTGCGGATATCAATAACGATGGTGCTGATGATGTGCTTGTTGGTATAGCAAAATCTGTAAAGTTTGATCCTGTGGTGAAAAAGAGGTTGAATGCTTTTACGCTTCGCAACGGGAACTTTCAGGCTTTGTGGTTGGGGACCAAGTTTGTGCATGATTTACTTACGTTTAATGTGCTCAGGATTGAGCATTATAACTATCTTCAAACTGTAGAACAGGATTCTTTGGGTAACCAATATAAGGGCACTTATACCTGGGATAACTTTGGCTTTGCATTGATTAAAATGGATAAAATTGAATAAATAATGAGAAAGCTTATCACGCAGTTAGCAATACTAATTTTCGCTGTCAGCCTTTGGTGCTGTAACAATACAAAAAAGGACTCAAGTGCAGATGTTGGCACATTGAGTGATAATGAAACAGAGCAGCTGGATGGGGCTCAAGGCGAGGCTACAACCGTAGTGTATAGTGAGAACAAAGAGTCATTAAAGGCTTACTATGAGCTTCCTCATATTAAAGAGTTTTACGATTGGCTTAAAGTAAGCTACACTGGCGTTCCTGTAATGGAGATTCCTGCAGATTTATCTGTAGTACCCTATGATGAGCTCCGATTGCTTCGTAACGAGGTATTCGCAAGGAATGGTTATCTGTTCAACGATGGCTTTTTAAGGGGGTACTTCAACAGGCAGAAATGGTATATGCCAATATTTGATGTGGATACCTTCAAACTTTCACTTAATGCTGAGGAACGTGGCATTATTGAGAAAATCCTTGCTGAGGAGAATAGGCGTAAGGAGAACAAGTTTGTGAGCAAAGACGGCAATCAGCTGTACAATGCCGATCTTGTAGTAAACTATAAGCAGTTTGCTTCGGTTCCAAACGAGGTGGTTTCCGATTTACATGCTACAAATTTTAGCATTGTTGAGGCAAATAGGGCGATGCCATTCTTTGTGTACGATCAGAATGCGTATCAGTACATCCCGCATTACATCACTACCGATTTGTATCTGTTTATCCTTCATAAGTACTTCTCATGCTTTTTGGAGAAGTATGACCAGAACTTCTTGTCAAAGGAGCTAAAATCAATCCTGGTTGGCAATCAGGAGAGTTTGAATCAGCTGGATAAAAAGGCTGATAAGTCACTAGTTCCTTACATAGAGTGGGCAAAAGCGTACAATGCAATTGCTCTATATGCAATTACCGATTCACTGAGTGCAGTTCCTGCGGCTTATAACGATATATACAAGGATGAAGTAGAGGCAATAAAGAGCTCAGGCAAACCCGTACTTATCCCCAACGATTTTGTTAGCTACAGCGAGCTTAAGCCACGGGGGCATTATGCCAAGAACGATACTCTAAAGCGTTACTTTAGAGCATTTAAGTGGATTAGCCTAAATGGGATTGATTTGTCCGATAACGATCAGCTAAAAGGGTTTATTCTTTTTGCTCATACAATTAAGCAGCATGAGGTAAGTAGGAAGCGCATGGCTAACTATTTAAGCTCGATAGAGAAACTCGCGGGAGTAGAGGATAACTTGTCGTTAACCGATTTAATGAAAGTCCTTCCTAGTGGCGATTTGAAAACGGTACTAAGTGACGAAGCCGTTAACAAGGTTCGTTCGGAGCTAAAGGGGCTCAATAAGGAGAGGGTAAAAAGGGTGTTTGGTGAGCGATTTAAGGTTAAAGAGGCCGAAACTCAACGACTATACTTTTTATCTAGTACCCATTCTTTAAGCGGAGAAATCTTTTCAAATCTTGTGCATATTGATTTTGATAGCTCAAAGCGTCCATTCCCCAGAGGGCTTGATATTCCTGCCGTTTTCGGAAATCGTGAAGCGGAAAGCATTCTGTTAAATGAGTATAAGGATGGAGCAAGTTGGGAGGAGTTCTCTCCTAGATTAGATAAGCTAAAGAAGCAGTTCTCTGATTTTACCGCGTGGGATAACAACTACGGATTCAAAGGTGTTCAGGTAGCCCTTTCTGCTTGCGATGAGGAGCAATCCTATCCCGGATTTATGAAAACCAGCGCTTACAATCGAAAGGAGCTTAACACAATGCTAGCTTCTTGGACCCATATTAAGCACGATTTAATCCTTTACCAAGAAAAGCCCTTTGCTGCAGAGTGTGGGCAGGGTGGAGGACCAGAACCTCCAATGCATATTAGCTATGTTGAACCCAATATCCAGTTCTGGAAAAAATCCCTTGAGTTGGTAGATTGGCTAATGGAACTAGCCGAATATGAACCTACTTTTAAAGGCGAGTTAAAGAGAATTCAAACAACGGGAGAACTGCTTTATAAAGTGGCTCAAAAAGAAGTGAATGGAGAGGCTGTTACCAAAGATGAGTACGATGCGCTACACTACATTGGTGGTACATTTGAGTATATCCTATTGGGTTTACTAGAAACCGACCATTTGCCCGATAGAGAAAAGTCAATGGCTCTTATTGCTGATGTGTACGTTTATAATGGAACAAATCTTAATGTGGCGGTTGGGCATGCCGATGATATTTATGTTGTTGTGCCTATCAACGGGGAGTACCATATTGCCGTTGGTTCCGTTTTCTCGTACTATGAGTTCAGGGATTCAAAGATTTATAATGATGAGGAGTGGCGAAGCATAGTAGGTACCAATCGCGTTCCCAAACGGCCAGAGTGGTTTAGCCCTTTGCTCCGAAACTGCTCAACTCTTGAAGGGCAAATGCAGTACCGTTACTAATAAGATTGATATAAAAATGTCGGGCAACTTAACAGCTAAGTTGTCCGACATTTTATTGTATAGTCAGTCTTTTACTTTATCATCCCACAAATAGCTCAACCCCCTTTACTGTTAGGTAGGCCCAAATGGCGTATCTAAAGGCTTTGCCTAGAAACATAAACAGCATCACCTTCCAGCATTTTGCCCTAAAAAAACCTAGTGCAATGGGAATAATATCGCCAATTGCGGGCAGCCAAGCAAAAAAGGCAATGGTAGTGCCGTAGCGTTTTACCTTTTGCTCCCATTTTAGTAAGTGTTCCTCTTTTATCTTGAAGTATCGCTCAAGCCACTCCCATTTCCCAAGGTAGCCTATGCCGTAACCTGTAGCACCGCCCAAAGTGTTACCAACCGTTGCTACAACCGTTGCAATAATGGGGTTTGCTCCGGCAGCTAGTAATCCAATAAATACAAATTCTGAACTTAATGGAACTACTGTGGCCGCAAGAAAACTAGCAACAAAAAGTCCGTAGTACCCAAATTCGATAAGTGATTCCAATGGCAATTTTTTTGCAAAAATAGGCGAATTACAATAGGCTACACCATTTTATAAACTACTCAATTTAATAAGAAGTGAACATTAGTCCTTGATATTCGTTTACTTATCTATAAAAAACACACATTAACAATAATGAAACGATTCGTAATTTATATGCTACTTGTTGCGGCTGTAGCCGCATCGTGCACAAGAGGGGAGAGGCCTACAGGTGAACTGGCAGTACCCATTGTTGATTATAGCGGGCTAGAGCCCTATCTTAACAAGAGTAACGATACTACCTACATTGTTAACTTCTGGGCCACATGGTGTACTCCTTGTGTTGAGGAGCTTCCCTATTTGGAGAAGCTATCGCGCGAGTACTCTAATGGACCCGTAAAGGTTCTTTTGGTAAACCTCGATTTCCCAAAGTACTACGATTCACGGTTACTCCCTTTTCTTAAGGAGCACGATATTACGGCACAGGTAATTATGCTTGATGATTCCGATACAAATACATGGATTAATAAGATTAGCCCCGAGTGGCAGGGTTCAATTCCTGCAACTGTTATATACAGGGGAACTAAGCGCCAGTTCTTTGAGCGGGCCTTTACATATGAGGAACTGGTTGAAATTGTAGAAGAGTTTTAATCCAGTCTATGCTTTGTGTTTAACTGCCTTTGTTTCACAATTCACGTCTCACCCTAACAACAAAAGTTCAAAAATGAAAACATTACTAATTACGTTAACTATCGCGCTTGCATCGCTATCTGCATTGGCTCAAGGAGTAAAAGTTGGTGATAAAGCGCCCGACTTTAATCTTAAAAATGTTGATGGCAAAATGGTTGCCCTATCCGACTATAAGGACGCCAAGGGTGCTGTGGTAATTTTTACCTGTAACCATTGTCCTTATGCTCAAGCGTATGAGCAGCGCATTATCGATTTGCATAAGACCTATGCCGCTAAGGGATATCCTGTAATTGCCATAAATCCTAACGATCCTGCAGTTCAGCCCCAAGACTCTTATGAACTAATGCAGCAACGGGCTAAGGACAAGGGATACTCATTTGCTTATCTGTTTGATGAAGGGCAACTTGTATATCCCAAGTATGGTGCTACCAAAACACCTCACGTTTACCTTATACAAAAAAGGGGTGCCGATTTTATGGTTGAGTACATAGGTACAATAGACGATAACTATAAAGATGCTGCCGCAGTGAAGGAGAAATACCTTGCCGATGCTATTGATGCCTTAATAAAAGGCGATAAGCCAACGCTTGTAAACACAAAGGCAATTGGCTGTAGTATCAAGGTGAAGAAGTAACTTCTGGATAATAAAAAACAACCGCAAACAGAATTTGCGGTTGTTTTTTTGGTAGTATAAAGCTATTAATACTAATAGTTTTCGGCTTTTTCTTCAAAGTATGCCGTTGGATGGTCACAAACAGGGCAGTTCTTAAGGGCTTTTTTCCCTTTATGAACGTATCCGCATTTGCGGCAAACCCACTCAATTTCCTCATCCTTTTCAAAAACCTTGCCCTCTTCAACGTTCTTAAGTAGCTTAAGGTAACGCTCTTCGTGCTCCTTCTCAACCTTTGCAATCATTTTAAAGGTAGTAGCAATGCGCTTAAAGCCTTCCTGTTCTGCTATTTCGGCAAACATGGGGTAAAGGTCTTCCCACTCTTCGTGCTCGCCCATTGCAGCCGCTCTTAGGTTATCAGCAGTGGTGCCTATTACACCTGCAGGGTACGATGCGGTAATCTCAACCATTCCCCCTTCAAGGTACTTGAAAAAAGTTTTTGCATGCATCTCCTCCTGCATGGCTGTTTCCATAAAAAGGGCAGCAATTTGCTCGTAACCCTCTTCCTTTGCAACCTTAGCAAAAAAGGTGTAACGATTCTTTGCCTGCGATTCGCCTGCAAAGGCTTTTAGCAGATTCTTCTCAGTTTGAGTTCCTTTTATACTCTTATCCATGGTGTTTAATTTTTGGGGTAATGAAGCTTAAAGATAGGTAAATTAGATACGCATTATGCTCTAGCTAATCTATTTAGACTTTCTCTATTTTAGCTGAGCATTAGGCTTTTCTTATGGATTTTATGCCGATTGTAGAATCTTATTCTAGCAATGCGTTGCGAACCCAATGGGTTTAAATCTGTTTTTTAGTTTGTTCCTAGTTCTGAAACAAAAGCTAATGTATGTTGAATGCTTTTGACCATGCTTTGAAATCCACTACATTAGCCTTGTAAATACAAATTGTACCATAAATAAGAGCAGTTTATGAATAAACTTATTGTATCATTATCCTTCCTGCTAGTATCGTCTCTATCGTTGGCACAGCAGTGGGTTTTTGAAAAGCCTAACTATGCTGATATCGAAAAAAATATCGCACTTCAGGGTAGTAACCTCTTTTATTCCAATCTTATGGCGCGGTTTAACCTTGCCGATACCACAATGTCGCTGGAGGAGAAGCGCCACCTTTACTATGGCTACACTTTCCACTCCAATTACTCGCCTTATGGTAGCTCTACCTATCGCGATAGCGTGAGCGCAATTTACAGAAAGGACTCCCTGGTTGCAGCCGATTACCGGCTTATGATTGCATTCTGCGATTCCATGCTACAGGCTAACCCCTTCGATTTTCAAGCGCTTGGGTCAAAGGTTTATGCCTACGACCAGCAGGGCGATACTACAAAAGCGTTTGAGAACCTAAAGCGAATGAGTTTTATTGTTGATGCCATAGTAAGCTCTGGTGATGGGGTTTCCAAAGAGACGGCTTTTTATGTGATTCAAACCTCGCATGAGTACTTCTTGCTTGATATTCTCGGCTTTCAGTTTGGTGGTTCGCAAAGCCTAATTGGTCACTACGACTACCTTACTGTGCAACCTAACGAGGCTGATATAGAGGGCGTTTACTTTGACGTGAGTCCATGCCTGAGCTCCTTGTCGAAACAAATGGAAAAGTAGTTGCCTTTGGTACATCGCTGCGCTTAACTTGTTTAGTATTGCTAACCATTTTCTAAACTTTTTTGGTATGATGCAGAACAGAGAGCTATTACCCGATAGCAGCAATACGTTAATTGCCTTGCTGCAGAAGCGTTTTCAGAGCAATATGCACCGCCATAGTGTACTTGTGTGGCCTGATATTGTGGTTAAACTACAAGCTAATTCGGAAAAGCTTTGGTCGCTTAACCAGATGGAGCAAACTGGCGGTGAGCCAGATGTTGTTGGTTTTGATACACAAACAGGTGAGTTCCTCTTTTGCGATTGTTCCAAGGAATCCCCTAAGGGCCGAAGAAGCCTTTGCTACGATGACCAGGCTTTGAACGATCGAAAGGAAAATAAACCTGCAGGCAGCGCAAAGGCAATGGCTGCAAGTATGGGCGTTGAGCTACTTACAGAGCATCAGTATAGAGAGCTGCAGCAGTTGGAGCCGTTTGATGCCAAAACATCAAGTTGGATAGAAACCCCTAGTGAGGTAAGGACGCTTGGTGGCGCTCTATTTGGCGATTATCGTTACGGACGGGTTTTTATTTACCATAACGGAGCCGCATCGTACTACGCAGTTAGGGGGTTTAGGGCGATGTTGCGGGTATAGCTTTGGTGTGTGTTAATTAACAAAATACCCTGAAGCATTTGAAATATTACAGATATGACAAAAGAAAAAATATTATTAGCAGGAGCTACTGGATATTTAGGTCGATTCATAACACAGGAATTGATTGACAGAGGCTATGAAACGAGAATTATAGTTCGCAACAAAGAAAAAGTAAAACTAAGTTCGCTAGATATTGAAATAGTTGAAGCTCAAATAACGAAACCCGATAATTTGAAAGATGTATGCAAAAATATTGATATTGTAATCAGCACGGTTGGAATTACAAGGCAAAAGGATGGATTAACCTATATGGATGTCGATTATCAGGCAAATGCAAACCTGATTAATGAAGCCAAAAAAAGCGGAGTTAAAAAATTCATCTACATATCCGTTTTAAATGGAGAGAAACTTAGGAACCTGAAAATTTGTGAGGCAAAAGAAAAATTAGGAGATTATTTAAAATCTTCTGGATTAAATTATTGCATAATTCGACCAAATGGATTTTTCTCTGATATGGCAGATTTTCTTAAAATGGCGAGAGGAGGAAAAGTTTACTTGTTCGGAGACGGAAAATTAAAACTAAATCCAATTCACGGAAAAGATTTAGCAAAAGAGGTTGTAAATGCTATCAACCAAGATAAAAAAGAGATTAATATTGGCGGTCCTGATTTGCTTTCTCAAAACGAAATTGCAGTATTGGCATTGAAAGCTTATGGAAAGAAAATTAAGATTATTCATTTGCCTGATTGGATAAGGCAATTTGCTCTTTGGAGTGTTAGGACATTTACGAGTTCAAAAACGTATGGTTCGATTGAATTTTTTATGACAACTATGGTTATGGATATGACTGCTCCACTATTTGGAGAAGAGAAATTAGAAAATTTTTTCAATAACGAAGCTAAAAATAAATAAAAACGGCACACAGTATACAGTGATAATTGTTTGATAATCATGTGTATGTGAAGTGTTAGTTCTCGAGTCAACTTTTTCCTAGCAGATAGGAAAGAAGCCCGAAAACCTAACCGTTTCCTATTGTAAAACGGTTTACCGTGTTTTGCTAATTGCTTTTAATTTGATGTTAATGAAGGGGATAACTCGTGCCGTTTGGGTGTTGTCTGTTATTAGCTTGCTTACCGATACTGCCAGTGAGATGCTATACCCAGTAATGCCTATCTACTTAAAATCCATTGGCTTTACTGTGGTTCTAATTGGAGTGCTAGAGGGGCTTGCTGAGGCAACAGCAGGGCTAAGCAAGGGGTACTTTGGTAAACTCTCTGATACCGCAGGGAAGCGGGTTCCCTTTGTGCAAGTGGGCTACTCGCTAAGTGCCATATCAAAGCCTCTAATGGCATTTTTTATTTACCCTCTGTGGATATTCTTTGCAAGAACAATTGATAGGTTTGGCAAAGGAATAAGAACTGGTGCAAGGGATGCAATCCTTTCTAGCGAGGCAACTCCAGCAACAAAGGGGCGCGTATTTGGATTTCACCGATCAATGGATACCCTTGGAGCTGTTCTTGGCCCTTCTTTGGCGTTGGTTTACCTCTACTATTTCCCCGATGACTACAGAACCCTTTTTCTTGTTGCATTCTTCCCTGGACTGCTTGCCATTGCTGCATCTTTCCTACTAAAGGAAAAGCCTAGCCAGCAGACCAATGTTAAGCCCCCGGTTAAGTTCTTCTCTTTTATCGGCTACTGGAAGGAGAGCCCTGTGGCCTATAAAAAGTTGCTGGTAGGATTACTGGTCTTTACCCTATTCAATAGTTCCGATGTTTTTCTGTTGCTAAAGGCTAAGGATGCAGGTTTAAGTGATGCCGCTGTAATTGGGGTTTATATTTTCTACAACCTCATTTACGCATTGTTCTCATATCCTATCGGGATTTTAGCCGATAGGGTAGGGCTTAAATCAATTCTTATATCAGGCCTAATTGCCTTTGCCACGGTATATTTTGGTATGGCGTTTTGTTCGGGGATGTATGTTTACCTCGGCTTGTTCTTTGTTTATGGCGTTTATGCCGCTGCAACCGAGGGTGTATCAAAGGCTTGGATATCGAATATTATTAGTAAAAATTATACTGCCACAGCAATAGGAACCTTTGCTGGGCTGCAAAGTGTTTGTGCCTTGATGGCGAGTTCGTTAACTGGCCTTGTTTGGTTCGTTTTTGGGGCAACAACCGCTTTTGTGCTTACTGCTGCTGTAACGCTACTTGTATGCATTTATCTGTTTGTTTACGTGCCAAAACCTAGTTGTTCCTAATTTTAGTAATTCGTTTTTAATGTACTGACATTTAATGTTATATGTTGATGTTATTATAATGGTAATTTATAACATAAATTCCCTCTGATTTAGAGCGTAAACAGAATTACTTCTTTATCTATCTTTGCCGCATGATTCAAGATTTTTCATATCTCTACGCCCTGGATTTACTGGGAACCTTTGTTTTTGCCATCAGCGGTTTTTTAACTGCTTCCGACAAGAAGTTCGACCTTTTTGGCGCGGCAGTTATCTCTCTGGTTACGGCTTTAGGCGGGGGAACCATTCGCGATATGCTCATTGGTAGTCACCCGGTGGGGTGGATGATTAATGCCAACTACCTTTATGCCGTACTTGGTGGAATTGTGGCTAGTATTCTTTTTAAAAGGCATATAGAGCGGTTGCGCCGCACCCTTTTCCTTTTCGACTCCATTGGGATTGGCATTTTCACCGTGGTTGGCTTGCAAAAGACTCTGGGTTACGATGTTTCTCCGTTCATTGCAGCCATAATGGGAACTACTTCCGCCGTATTTGGCGGTGTTGTTCGCGATATTCTCTCTGGCGAGGTTCCCCTTATTTTCCGAAAGGAGATTTACGCAACGGCTTGTTTTGTTGGTGGGCTATTCTATCTATTCCTGTGCTGGTTGGGCATTGGAACCGATTGGTCTGCAAGTATCACCGTGCTACTTATCATCGGAATTCGCCTTTTGTCGGTTCATTTCAAGTGGTCGCTACCTCGCATGGGGTAAGTAAAGGCAGTTTTATACACTTTTTCTCTGATGTGCATTGTACATTAGCCCTTTAACTACGGGCTAAAATCATTACATTTGCGCTCTAATTATCTAAAATGGATAGTATTTACCCATCGTCTTTTGAATCTAAAGTAGGATTCGACCGCATTCGTGAGCATGTTGCAGGCCTTTGCCTTTGCCCTTTAGGAAGGCGTAACGCGCAACAGGTACAGTTTATTAGCGATTACCAAACCGTTGTTCGTTTAGTTGATGAAACCAGCGAGATGAAAACCATTCTTCTGATGGAAGATGGCTTTCCTGTTGATGGTTACGTTGATGCCACTCCCTTTTTGGAGCGCATTAAGCGTGAGGGAACTTACCTTGACGAGACGGAGCTGGTTAATCTTCGCCGCTCGCTCGATGCCATTCGCGCCCTACTTGCATTCTTCAAAAAGGGCGATGAGCCAAAGTACCCTCGCCTTACCGATTTGGCCAAGCCAGTAGCGTACTTCCCTTACGTATCGGATAGGATTGATGCTATAATCAACAAGTTTGGCAAGGTAAAGGACAACGCTTCGCCAGAGCTGGCGCAAATCCGCTCATCCATTTCGTCTATACAGAACTCCATTTCAAAGCGTATAACCAGCATTCTTAAGAGCGCGCAGTCGGAGGGGATTGTTGAGTCGGATGCATCGCCATCCATCCGCGATGGTCGTATCGTAATCCCCGTGCTTGCTGCCAATAAGCGCAAGCTTAAGGGGTTGGTACTTGATGAGTCGGCCACAGGTAAAACTGTGTTCATTGAGCCTGTTGAGGTGGTTGAGATGAATAATGAGCTTCGCGATTTGGAGTATCAGGAGCGCCGCGAGGTTATTCGTATCCTTGTGGAATTTGCCGATAGCATTCGTCCCTATCTACCCGATTTGTTGCTATCGTACGAGTTTCTTGGTGCCATTGATTTTATTAGAGCCAAAGCGCTGTTTGCCCTAAATGTAGCTGGTAACAAGCCCATTGTAAATAGCAAGGCGGGAATCTCACTGCGCAATGCGGTGCATCCGCTCCTAATGTTAGCGCTAAAAAAGGAGGGCAAGTCGGTAGTTCCGCTCACCTTGGAGCTAAACGATAAGAATCACTTACTGTTGATATCGGGTCCCAACGCAGGAGGAAAATCGGTGTGCTTAAAAACCACTGGTTTAGCGCAGTACATGCTTCAGTGCGGGTTCCTTCCTCCTGTAACGGAGAATAGCGAGATGGGTATCTTTAACAAGATATTCATTGATATTGGCGATGAGCAGTCCATTGAGAACGATTTAAGTACATATAGCTCCCACCTTCTCAACATGAAGCACTTCCTTAGGTATGCCGATAGCAAAACCATGGTGCTTATTGATGAGTTTGGCTCGGGTACCGAACCCGTGGCCGGTGGTGCCATTGCCGAGGCTATTCTTGGCAAGCTTAACGAGGCGGGAACCTTTGGAATTATCACCACGCACTACTCTAATCTAAAGCATTTTGCCAGCAATTCCGATGGTATTATTAATGGCGCAATGCTTTTTGATAATGTTAAGATTGAGCCGTTCTTCCGCCTAGAGGTGGGAAAGCCGGGCAGCAGCTTTGCCTTTGAGATTGCCCGTAAAATAGGCCTTCCCGAAGATTTGCTACAGGTTGCATCGAGCAAAACGGGCGACGATTATGTTACCTTCGAAAAACACCTCCGCGTGATATCGCGCGATAAGCGCTACTGGGAGCAGAAACGGGAAAAGATTCGCCTTACCGATAAGCGCCTTGAGGAGATGGAGCAGAAGCTGGCATCGGAGCTTAGCGCGCTTAAAACAAAGAAACAGGAGGTAGTGCAGCAGGCAAAGCAAGAGGCGCAGGCGCTACTTGCCGAGACCAACAGGCGCATTGAGAATACTATACGCGAGATTCGTGAGGCTGAGGCCGAGAAGGAGCGTACCCGCGAGCTGCGCAGCAACCTTGAGCAGTTTAAGGAGGAGGTTAAGCAGCAGCTAGCCGATGGTGCCTCCGATGAGGAGATTGAGCGCAAAATGGCTCAGATAAAGGATAGGCAGAAGCGCCGCGATGAGCGTAAAACTAAAACGGGTGAGGTTGATGCTAAACCCTCCAAAAAGGGCGCACCTGTTCAGGATGATGAGGATAAGCCCTTGGCGCCTGGCGATAAGGTTAAGCTTGCCGGACAGGATATCCCCGGTGAGGTTGTAAGCGTTGGGCCAAACACCGCTGTGGTGGGCTTTGGGCAAATGCTCACCACCGTTCAGCTCGATAAGCTTCAGCGCATATCTAGCAACGAGTACCGCAAATCGAACAGAGAGGTAAGGCAGCCCCGCACCTCATCAACATACGATATGCACAAGAAGCGGCTAAACTTTAAGTCCGATATCGATATCCGCGGATATCGTGCCGATGATGCCATGCTAGAGGTGCAAGAGCTGCTAGATGAGGCGCTTATGCTTGGAATATCTCAGGTGCGTATTCTGCACGGAAAGGGTAATGGCATTCTTCGTCAGCTAATTAGGGAGTACCTGCAAACCCTTCCCTTCGTATCGTCCTTTGCCGATGAGCGGGTAGATTTGGGTGGAGCCGGAATTACTGTGGTTAAGCTGGATTAGGCGGATATTGGTGTTTAGTGCTTAGTGTTTGGATACTAGTGTTTGTTTTTTAGATTTTGGTGTATAGCCTTTATCTTAGTCTAAAATCTAACGTCTAAAATCTATCTTAATCTTTCACATTTCTAGTGTTTGTTTTTTAGATTTTGGTGTATAGCCTTTCTTAGTCTAACATCTAACGTCTAAAATCTAACATCTATCTTAATCTTTCACGTCTCACGTCTCACCTTACACCTTTCACTTTTCACTTTTCACGTTTCACTTTTCCCGTTTCCCGTTCCACTCTTTTTCCTATCTTAGCACTAGCAAAAACATTTACCGTGGAGCTTCTAGTATATACCAACAGTATTACGCCAAGGCTAACCTACATTGCCAAATTCCTTTTGGGGAATATACTTGGCTACACGGTCACCTTTAGCACCAGTAAGTCCAAAATAGTTTCCTTTAATGGTCCGGTAATCGCTTATACCAATATTTCCGTATCTAATGCGGTAAATATAGTCCCGCATGGGTTGCTAACCGAGATGGATATTACAGAGCAACCGCTTAGCCTCTCCGTATGGAATGGTTTACCTGTTGTATTTGTTACATCCGATGAGGCAACAATTCCTTTCGATCTGTTTGCCGCATCGTTCTATCTAGTTTCCCGGTACGAAGAGTATTTACCCTTTGAGCCCGATAAGCATGGGCGTTTTCCACACGAGGCAAGTGTGCTTTTTAAGGAAGGGTTGCTCAACAGACCCTTGGTTGACGAGTGGGCCATGGCGATGCGCAATGAGCTGGCCAAGTTTTTCCCCAAGTATATCATGCCAAAGCGTAGGTTCCACTTTGTTCCTACTATCGATATTGACAATGCATTTGCCTATAGGCATAAAGGGTTACGTAGAACTTTCTTTGGTTCTCTTCGTGACTTGGTTTACTTCCGTTTCGACGAGCTCTTTACACGCTATATGGCTATTTTGGGTCTTAAACGCGATGTTTACGATGTTTATGAACGGCTATACACCCTACTTGCTCCATACCCTTGGGCTGTGTGGTTTATACTTGGTGGCAAGTATGGGCATTACGATAAGCGTGTGTCGCTAAAAAAGCGTTCCATGCGCCAGTTGGTTAGGCGAATATCAAGACAGTTTGAGGTGGGTGTTCATCCATCGTATGGAGCGGGATTGGATGCAAAAGCCGTTGAAGAGGAGATTGCCCAGCTATCGTTGGTACTAAATGCAGAGGTGAGCAAGAGTCGCCAGCATTTTCTACGTATCAAAATGCCATACACCTACAGGCTGTTGTCCCAACTGGGCGTTAAGGCCGATTATTCCATGGGGTACTCTGCTATTAATGGATTTAGGGCGGGCACCTGCACTGCATTCAAGTTTTACGACCTAGAGTCGGAACGCGAGCTTCCCCTTATGGTTGTTCCTTTTGCCGTAATGGACAGAGCGTTACTAAACGAATGCAGCGATAATGCCGTTAAAGCAGTCTCGCGAGCGCTTCATCTGGCAAAAAACGTGCGAAATGTTGGAGGAACATTTATACTTTTATGGCATAACGAATCGTTATCTGGTACTAACGAGTGGAAGGATTGGGAAGATGTGCTTCCTGCTATTATTAGCGAAATTAAAAGATTTTAATCTTGAATATTAGGTATATACACAATGCGGATATTGATATTGCCAAGTGGGATAGCTGCATCTCGGGCTCGGTAAACGGCATTGTTTACGCCTACTCTTGGTATCTCGATATTGTTGCAGGGCAATGGGATGCTCTAGTTGGCGATAATTACGATGCCGTATTTCCATTGGTTTCAGCCCAAAAATATGGGTTCAAATACTTATACCAGCCTTTATTTACTCAGCAACTTGGACTTTTCTCTTCACGTCAGCTCGATACCGATACCGTAAACGCTTTTATAGCCGCAATACCTGCTAGGTTCAGGTATATTAATATTAACCTGAATACATTTACGCGGGCATCGCTGCTAGGTGCATCTATACAACCAAGGGTAACCTATCAGCTGGATTTAATAGAGCCCTTTAGGGTTCTCTCTTCGCGATATTCGGACAATACCAAGCGGAACGTTTCAAAATCGGTTGCGTATGGTGTAACCGTGCTAAAAGGAGGTGCTGTTGATGAGTTCCTAACCTTTAAAAAGCAGCATGAGGCAGTACCAATATCGCCTGCAAATTTGAACAAGCTAAGGATGATTATTGCTGCAGCAACTGGGAGCGGGCAGGGCGAGGTGTACATGGCCTACTCTAACAGGAATGAGCTATGCGCCGCTGCGTTTTTTATACGCTCCAACGGAAAGGTAATTTACCTCTCGGCAGCATCGTCGCCACAGGGGAAGGAGAATCGAGCCATGTTTGGGCTTATCGATTACTTCCTTATGCAGAACTCAGAGTCGCGCCTTGTGCTCGATTTTGAGGGTTCATCCATCCCTAGTATTGCTAGGTTTTACGCAGGATTTGGAGCAAAGCCTAGTAGTTATGACCACATCCAGATTAACCGCTTTCCTTGGCCTCTTAAGCTGATGCTGCCATGAAGCTGCAGTTTCAGAAAATGGCTCCATATATACCATTCTCCCCCATGGTAAAGCTAAGTGGTGTAAGGGTCTTTATGCCATTCTACCACCTGGTAAGTGATAATCCACCGCCACATGTAAAGCATCTATACCCTATTTGCAATACAAAAGAGTTTAGCGCGCAGCTCCAGTTCATGCTAAAACACTTTACCCCAATTGGCGCATTGGATCTGGCACGCGTTGTGCAAACTGGGGCGCGCGGGCGCAAACCTTACCTTTTTTTATCTTTTGATGATGGCTTTAGTGAACTATACAGCGTGGTTGCGCCAATACTTTTGCGCCATTCCGTTCCTGCCACTTTTTTTGTGAACACCGGATTTGTTGATAATAGGGAGCTGTTTTACCGTTGTAAGGTTAGCCTTTTAGTCGATGCCATTCTCTCTAACCCCTCATTGCAATCGGTTTACAACGTTAATTCACTGCTTAAGCTGGGTTACACCGATGCTGCCAGCCTTAACGACATAGCAAGTCAGGTTGATGTTGTTTTTGATACCTACCTGGCAACCCAAAAGCCCTACCTCAATCTCAGCCAGTTAAAGGCTCTCGCTACACAGGGGTTCACCATTGGTGGGCACAGTGCTACTCACCCCGATTTCTCAACACTTACTCCAGAGCAGCAAATTGCCGAGATTAACCAGTGTATGGGATGGGTAAACCACCATTTTCCAGAACAACCCCAAATGTTCTCATTCCCTTTTTCCGATATTGGCGTTGAGGCATCACTCTTTACCCTTTTGCAAAATCAATCTAACCCTAAGGTCGATTTGGCCTTTGGTACTTCGGGCTTAAAAAAGGGTAAGCACTCAATGCACTTGCAGCGTATCCCAATGGAGTACAGTTACAAATCGGCCAAAAAGATTTTGGGAGGGGAATTATTTTACTATCTTGTTAAAAGGTTTCTCTATTTAGCCTAAACAAATAGAATTTACTATATTACCGAAAACTGGCACCCGAAACGACTTATTAACAATGATTGAAGTATCCAGAGTAAAAGTAGCCGACCTAATCCCTTTAGCCAACGACCCCTCTCTAGCCGAACGCGATAATGTGCCTATTAGTAGGCATAGGGCCATATCGCATGCAGCAAATCCTCGTGCAAATCCTTCCGATGTAGTGCTTTACCTGGCCTACTACAATGGGGAACTAGTTGGCTACCGAACCGTTATGCCCGATATTCTCTACCTTCCACAGGGTGAGGTTAGGGTTGGCTGGCTTAGTGGAAATTGGGTAAACCCAGAACACCGCCGCAAGGGAATTGCCTCCGCGCTACTAAACGAGGCTCTTAAGGATTGGAACCATAGGCTAATGTTTACCAACTATGCCCCAGAGTCAAAGGCGGTTTACGATAAGGTTGGCGAGTTTAAGCGTATTTACAAGTTTGAGGGGCGCCGCTTTTATCTGAGACCCTGTTTTGCCTACCTTCTACCTGGTCGAAACGGTTTTTCGCGCAAGCTTAAGCCTCTTTTTAAGGCTGCCGATATATTGCTATCACTTGTAAATCCATTGCCTTTGCTGGCATACAGGTCACGCCCTGGCGAGCATGTGGAGCTGGAGTATATGCATCGGCCCGATAATGACATAGCAACCATGTTCGAAAAGGAGTGCGAGGGAACGCTAACCCGTCGTAAATTGTACGACTTGGCTTGGATACTCCGTTTCCCTTGGCTGGTAAACGCTCCACTGGGCGATAGGATAGGGAAGAGGTACTATTTTTCATCTGCCCCCAAGCGTTACTATCAGCTACTGCTAAAAATTTACTACACAGGGCAGCTTGTTGGCTTTCTTATTATCAATGTAAATAATCGTAGCATGAGTGTGCCATACTCTTTTGTGCTTCCATTCTATCGTAAGGTGGCTGCAAGGGTTCTTTTGGCACATGCAGCTAAGCTAAAGGTAAACTACTTAACGGTTTACCAATCGGCAATGGTCGATGCGCTGGCTTCAATTAAACCCTTCTCTCTACTATCGCGCAAGCACTATCGCAAGTACTATGCAACCGAAAATCTAGCCAATGAGCTTCAAAATGTAACCATTCGTTTTGAGGAGGGCGATGGTGATTGCGCCTTTATATAATCAGAGCTAAGCAGTTTATATTACTGCATAAAACAGCAAAAGCCAGCAATTTGCTGGCTTTTGTTATTAGATGTTGGCAAAATTAGATTTGCACAATTTTTTCGGCATCGTACTTACCTGCTTTAAGCTTTTCGTGGCACTCTTTAAATGCAGCAATGGTTTGCTTAACATCATCGAGCGTGTGGATAGCCGTTGGGATAAGCCTAAGTAGAATTTGGCCTTTAGGAATAACTGGGTAAACTACAATAGAGCAGAAAATACCGTAGTTCTCACGAAGGTCGAATACAAGGTTTGTAGCCTCAGGTACACCACCATACATGTAAACAGGGGTTACCGGTGATTCTGTTTTTCCAATGTCAAGTCCTACCTCTTTTAGCCCAGATTGAAGAGCCTCTACTACAGACCAAAGGTTGTCTTTTAGTTCTGGTTGGGTTTGAAGTAGCTCAAGCCTTTTCAATGCACCCAGAACCATAGGCATTGGTAATGATTTTGCAAAAATTTGCGAACGCATGTTGTAGGTAAGGAAGTTGATCACCTCTTCGTCGGCAGCAATAAAACCACCAATACCAGCCATGCTCTTTGCAAAGGTAGAGAAGTAAAGGTCAATCTCGTCCTGAACACCAAAATGCTCGCCAGTACCTGCACCCGTTTTACCCATGGTACCAAAACCGTGAGCATCGTCAACAAGTAGGCGGAAGTTGAACTCTTTTTTAAGTTCAACAATACCCCGAAGATTTCCTAAATCCCCAGCCATACCAAACACACCCTCGGTGATAACAAGAATTCCACCTCCAGTTTTTTGTGATAGGCGAGTTGCATGGCCAAGCTGCTTGCGCAGGTTTTCCATGTCGTTATGTGGGAAAACAAATCGTTTTCCAGGGAAAAGACGTAGTCCGTCAATAATGCATGCGTGAGCTTCTGAGTCGTAAACAACAACATCGTTGCGGTTAAGTATGGTATCAATAATTGAAACCATACCTTGGTAGCCAAAGTTAAGAAGGTATGCCGATTGCTTTCCAACAAACTCAGCTAGTTTTTGCTCAAGCTCCTCGTGCTTGCGGGTTTGACCGCTCATCATACGGGCACCCATAGGGTAAGCCATACCATACTGAGCAGCACCTTCTGCATCGGCTTTTCTCACTTCGGGATGGTTGGCTAGGCCAAGGTAGTTATTGAGACTCCAGGTAAGAACTTCTTTACCGCGAAACATCATTCTTGGTTTTATCTCACCTTCAAGCTTTGGAAATGCGAAGTAGCCATGTCCCTCCTTTTGGTATTTGCCAATAGGGCCCATACTCTTCTTTATCTTGTCAAAAATGTCCACGACTATAAGATTTTAAGTGGTTATAAACTATTGGGGTTTAAAAGATGAGCAAAAGTACATTTTTTTGGAAAGCATCCAAAAGTATTTGTCCCATAGTGCACCTAGTGAGGTTTTAAAACACCTAATTCTAGGTAGGTTAATGCTTTTTCTATATACCAGCGGAACGCACTCACTTTAATCAACAAACTGTGTTATATGCTTCTCTCCTGATTATACTTCAAAATGGGTATCATTAATATCCTGCTAGGGGATTCAATAATACAATTTCGTTATTTTTTAATAGCGTTTTTTAACTTAAAGCCTATTCTATTTCTTAGAATTCTGCTAACTTTGCCTGCTTGAAAATGGTTATGCAATATTTTGTAGCCAAATAGGTTATTATTGATAAATTAGCCAATTGGGAGTCTTTTTATGAGTAGAAAAACGATTGTTTTGATTTTTCTTCCTGTTATTTTGCTTGTTTCGTGCAAGGGATTTGAAAAAATACTAAAGAGTAAGGATTATGATTTCAAGTACCAAAAGGCACTTGAGTATTTCCAAAAAGGGGATCACTACCGTTACTCATTGCTCTTTGAACAGCTTGTTCCTATTTACAAAGGCACCCAACGTGCCGATACTGTAGAGTACTATCTTGCGCTGGGCAATTACAACCAAGGCGACTACCTTTTGGCTGGTCACTACTTCGATAAATTTAAGAAAACGTATCCTCGTAGCCCCTTTGCAGAGGAGGCTGAGTTTATGTACGCATACTGCTTTTACGAGATGTCTCCACGCCCCGAACTGGATCAGGAAACAACCCAATCGGCCATTGCGGCTTTTTCGGAGTTTCTTTCCAAGTTTCCTCGTTCAGCTAAGCGCCAGCAGGTGCTAGATATACAAAAGGAGCTTAAGATTAAGCTAATGGAGAAATCGTACCTAAGTGCAAAACTATACTACAACATGTCGGAGTACAAAGCCGCTATTGTAGCACTTAAGAATAGCCTCGAGGAGTATCCAAATACACCTCATCGTGAGGAGATGCTTTTCCTAATTGTTCGTTCGGCCTACCTTTTGGCCGACAACAGCGTACCAGAAAAGCGCAAAGAGCGTTTTCAGGCAACAATAGATGAGTATTTTACGTTTATAGCAGAGTACCCAGAGTCATCCTATGCTAAGGAGGCTAAGGAGATACACGAACGTTCAGTTAAGGTTTTAGGAATCTAAATCAATCCAGAAATATGGACTTTAAAAAGACAAATGCCCCTGCTTCAACTGTTACCAGGGATTTAAGCAAACTCGATACCGAGACAGGTAATGTTTACGAGAGCGTGATGATTATTGGTAAGCGTGCGAATAAAATCTCTCAGGATATGAAGCACGAGCTTAACCGTAAGTTGGAGGAGTTTGCTTACTATACCGATAACCTTGAAGAGGTTTTCGAGAACCGTGAGCAAATAGAAATCTCTAAGTTCTACGAGCGTCTTCCTAAACCAGTGCTTATTGCAACTCAGGAGTTTATTGAAGGGAAGTTGTATTTCCGTATGAACGAAACCGAAGAAAAGGCAGAGTAGTAATGCTCAAAGGAAAGCACATTATTATAGGTATAACCGGAAGTATTGCGGCCTACAAGGCCGCAACGCTTATTCGGTTACTGGTTAAGCGTGGCGCTGAGGTTAAGGTTATTATGACTCCTCTTGCCAAGGAGTTTATTACTCCGCTTACTATTGCTACGCTTTGCAAAAACCCAATACTCGTTGATTTTTACAATCCCGAGAATGGCGATTGGAATAGCCATGTTGACCTAGGATTATGGGCCGACCTTTACCTTATTGCTCCTGCAAGCGCAAACACAATGGCTAAAATGGCCACTGGTGTTGCCGATAACTTGCTTTTAACTACCTACTTGTCGGCTAAGTGCCCAGTTATGGTTGCGCCTGCTATGGATTTGGACATGTACCAGCATCCTGCAACGCAGCAAAACATTGGCATCCTACAGAGTAGGGGAAATGTAATTATTGAGGCGGCAACTGGCGAACTTGCCAGTGGCTTATCTGGTAAAGGCCGAATGGAAGAACCAGAGGTTATTGCTGCCGAAGTAGAGCGCTTTTTTGCCTCGCAGAATCGTTTTGCTGGGAAAACAGTACTTATTACATCGGGACCTACTTATGAACCCATAGACCCTGTTCGCTTTATAGGAAACTATAGCTCAGGTAAAATGGGGAAATCTATTGCAGAAGTTTTTCTTGCTCAGGGTGCTAACGTCATTTTTATTACTGGACCTACCTCAAATATCCCTGTTGGCGATAACTTGGAAGTAGTTAAGGTTAAAACAGCTGCAGAAATGCATGCTGCTGCGTTAGCCCATTTTCCAAATAGCCAAATAGCCATTATGGCTGCTGCAGTTGCCGATTTTACTCCAGAGGTAAGCAGTAGCTCAAAAATAAAGCGGGAGGGCGATAACCTTACGCTTGTTCTTAAACCCACCAAGGATATTGCTGCCGATTTGGGCAAGCAAAAAGCACCTGGCCAAGTTCTTGTGGGATTTGCCCTTGAAACCAATAACGAAGCTCAGAACGCTGCTAAAAAGCTAAGTGCAAAAGGACTAGATTTTATTGTGCTTAACTCACTTAACGACCAAGGCGCTGGGTTTGGCTTCGATACCAATAAGATTACCATAATTAGCAAGAGTGGTGAGTCCGTTCCTTTCCAATTAAAGCCTAAAGATCAGGTTGCAGCCGATATAGTTGACGTAATTTATAGCTATCAATCCGGTTCTTGATATTGGGCTAAAACATAACCTAAAAATCAGGATTGATGATACAACGATTTGTTATAGCTGCATGTATTATCGCATTACCCTTAACCTCCTTTGCTCAGGAGCTAAAGTGCAATATACAGGTAAATACCTCAAAAATACAGGGGACTAACCGTACCGTATTCCAAACGCTTCAAACCTCTATTTATGAGTTCATGAATAACACCTCATGGACCAATCACGTTTATGCTGTTGATGAACGTATAGAGTGTAATATAATGCTGAACATAACAGAGCAGCTTGGCTCCGATGAGTATAAAGGCACGCTGCAAATCCAATCCCGTCGTCCGGTTTACAACACATCGTACTACACAACAATGCTAAATTTTCAGGACAATAACCTGCACTTTAGGTATTTGGAGTACGATAAGCTGGAGTTTAGCGAGAACAGCCATCTTAGTAACCTTACGTCCACTCTTGCTTTCTATGCCTATATTATACTGGGGCTCGATTACGATTCGTTCTCCTATGAGGGCGGTACAGAGTACTTCCAAAAGGCAGAGCGCATTGTGAATAACGCTCAAAACGCTCCAGAGCGTGGGTGGAAGGCCTACGAGGGTAACCGCAAGAATAGGTACTGGATGGTTGAGAATTTGCTTAATCCAAAGTACCGCAGAGTGCGTAACGTTTACTATGTTTACCATAGGTTGGGTTTAGATCCCATGAGCGAGAAAGTGGTAGAGAGTCGTGCTGCCATTGCCGAAGCCATTGCTGATTTACAAGTGGTTTATCGCGAAAAACCTGATCCTTACCTTTTTTACTTACAAATGTTTTTTGATGCCAAGAGTGATGAGCTGGTGAGCCTATTCAAGGAATCGTATCCTACAGAGAAGGCTCGGGTAGCAAACATGCTAATCGAGATAGATAACTCAAATGCATCAAAGTATAAAACCATAACAGCATCGTCTGGTAATATCTAACCTATTGCCCTTTAATTATGCTACGTAATTTGCACATACAAAACTATGCGCTTATCGATCTTCTCGATATAGAGTTTCATAAAGGACTAAATATCATAACTGGTGAAACCGGTGCGGGAAAATCGATTTTATTAGGTGCTCTTGGGCTTATTCTAGGCCAGCGTGCCGATTCAAGCGTGCTAAAGGACACTTCCAAGAGCTGTGTTGTTGAAGGGCTTTTTGATATCTCCACCTATGATTTAAAACGTTTTTTTGCCGATAACGATTTGGATTACTACGATAGTACCATTATTCGCCGGCAAATAAATGAGGCAGGGAAATCTCGCGCCTTTGTTAATGAGGTGCCAGTTACCCTTAACGTGTTAAAGGAGCTGAGTAGTAAGCTAATTGATATACATTCACAGCACGAGAGTTTACTACTTGGTACTGGGCATTTTCAGCTTACTGTTCTAGATAGCTTTGCGGGTATTGCACCAAGTATTGCAGAATATTCTATACTTTACGCTAAGTACCGTGAGGCAAGAGAGAAACTCGAATTGCTGGAACAGAACCTAGCAAAGGATAAAGCTGATTTTGACTACTACAATCATCAGCTACAGGAACTTAACGAGGCAAAACTTAAGTTAGGAGAGGTTCCGGAGTTAGAAGATTTACAGAAAAAGTTGACCCATGCAGAGGAGATAAAAAGCGCCTTAACATTAACCCACGAGGCTTTAAATGGGGGCGAGGCTGCTATTGTTTCTGTAATAAGGGAGGCAGAAACTGCCCTTAAGCGTATAGAAGGGTTCTACGCATCAGCTAAGCTGCTGGCCGATAGGTTGGAGAGCTGTAGAATTGAGCTTAGAGATATTGCTACCGAGGCAGAGGCGCAGAATATATCAATTGAGCTAGACCCCGAGCAGCTTGAGCAGGTATCACTTAGGCTCGATAGATTGTTTATGCTCCTGCAAAAGCATAGGCTCTCTTCTGTTGATGAGCTTATTGCCCTTCGTGATGACTTGGATGCTCGGGTGGCATCGATAAGCAATGCTGATTATAATATAGAACAGCAACGCAAGGAGCTAGAGCAGGTAAGGGCGAAGCTAACCGACTCTGCCAGCAAGCTATCCAAAGCACGAGCAAAAGTAGCCCCTGCAATGGAGAAACAGGTAGTAGAAATACTTGATGAGCTGGGTATTAAGTTTGGTAATTTTAAGGTTGATATAAGGCAAAGTTCAGAGTTCCATGCATGGGGAACCGATATGGTTCAGTTTCTTTTCTCTGCTAATAAGGCAATGCCGTTACAGGATCTATCCAAAACGGCATCGGGTGGCGAGCTGTCAAGGCTAATGCTCTCCTTAAAGTCGTTGATGGCGCAATCGTCTAATCTTCCCACCATCATTTTCGATGAAATCGACACGGGGGTATCAGGTGAAATTGCCGATAAAATGGGGCGAATCATTAACCGAATGTCAACTGGCATGCAGGTAATCAACATCACGCATTTACCCCAAATAGCCTCAAAGGGTAAGCACCATTACATGGTGTACAAGGATCACTCCACAAGTGTATCGGCAACCCGTATTAAGGAGCTATCAGCCGATGAGCGCGTTGTTGAGATTGCCAAGATGCTAAGTGGTGAAACAGTTACCGATGCTGCCCTTTCTAACGCTAAGGCGTTACTATCTAAGGAGTAACTGTTGAAATAATCCGTTTACTTTTAGGTTCCTGTTTCCTAGGTAGATTTATACCTATTGTCGAACCATTTATTGTATTGGGTGTTTATAGCACATATTAGGGGCACAAAGGCGCGAGTTTTGAATACTACACGTTTTTGTTACAACTATTTTTAATCTCTAGCCTTTAATCTCGCCTGGGGGCGAGACAAGCTCTTTAACCATTGCCTAATCATCCTGCTTTTTGTTTTAAACACTAGTTTAGATTACTTTTGTCATTGATTAACCAATATATCCGATTATGTCGCATAATCTATTAGAAGGAAAACGCGGGCTTATTTTTGGAGCCCTAAATGAAAGTTCTATAGCCTGGAAAGTAGCAGAACTTGCTCACCAAGAGGGTGCAAATTTTGTTCTTACCAACACACCTGTAGCAATGCGTATGGGAACAATTGATGAATTGGCTGCGCGTACAGGTTCATTTGTTATTCCCGCCGATGCAACAAATGTTGCCGATTTAGAGAGGTTAGTTAAGGAGGGCATGGAGAAGCTAGGAGGGAAGTTCGATTTTGTGCTTCACTCCATAGGTATGTCACCCAATGTGAGAAAGGGCAGAACGTACGACGATTTAGACTACGATTATTTTGATAAGACCCTTGATATCTCCGCCATATCATTCCACAAAATACTTCAAGTTTGCTGGAAACTAGATGCCATTAATGAGTGGGGGTCTGTTTTAGCATTATCGTACATTGCTGCCCAGCGAACCCTTTATGGTTATAACGATATGGCCGATGCAAAGGCTTTGCTTGAGTCCATTTCACGTAGCTTTGGCTACATCTATGGTCGCGAGCGTAGGGTTAGAATCAACACCATTTCGCAATCGCCAACCATGACTACTGCGGGTAGTGGGGTTATGGGCTTTGATGCGCTACTGGATTTTGCCGATAGGATGTCGCCTTTAGGTAACGCTTCGGCCGATGAGTGTGCTAGCTTCTGTATTACCATGTTCAGCGATTTAACCCGTAAAATTACCATGCAGAATTTGTTCCACGATGGTGGATTTTCTAGCATGGGTATGAGTAACCGTGCAATGGCCGTTTACAACAAGAACTTGGAAGAGTGTAAGGATTGCAAATAGCCATATTTTTATTTAATTAGCAGGAGATTTAATAACTCTCCATTATGTATATAAAAAGAGCAAATCTCATCCCTCTTTTGGGATGGATTTTAAGTCTCCTGCTAATTGTTCTTTTCTCTCTTTTGGTCTTTGCTACGCTAACCCCACAGCAAGTCTCCGTTTACATAAACTCCGACACTCTTTACCTTCCATCCATTTTTAGAGATATTTTTATAGATAGCTCTGGCCTAAAGGGCTGGAACCTAAATGCTGCACCAAATTTTTTTCCCGATTTTCTCATATACTCTGCTATTAATTTCGTTTTTACTGATTTTAGGGTTGCCGCTCTTATTTATAGTTTGCTACAAATCCTAATAATTGCTTTGCTTTTTAATGCGATACTTAAAGCGCTAAGCAAGGATGTTGGCTATGCACATCTTACTGTTACTAACCTTTTGCTACTGCTTTTTCCCTTGTCGGCCTTAATTTCTGGCGATTTTATTTTCACGTTCTATATCTATAGCATAAGCTACCATACAGGAGCCTTTATTATGGCTATGGTGTCGTTACTTATCACTTTACGTGCGCTAAATATGCAGGGCAAATGGAATTTAATGTTATTAGCCATATCTGTTTTCCTTGGTGTGTTTAACGATAAACTTTTTATTCCAGCCTTTGTGTTTCCTCTGGTTGCGGTAATTCCATATCTGTTTGATAATGAGAAAAGGGCTATAGCAAGGCAGTTACTCATTACTACAATATCCTTTACCGTAATTTCATTAGTCGCCTTTTGGGGGATTAAAAAACTAGGTTTCATTAGCATAATTAGTACTGATTGGAAGATGTTTAATTTCTCCAACATCATTCCGTCATTTAATGTGATGTTTACTCAGTATGCTAATTATATAAAGAATGGCACGGTGAGTGGTGTTGTAATTATCCTAACCCTTTTTGTATTTATAGTCCTTTCGGCTTATCTATTTCCCATTTTGCGCCAAATATATAGGGATGTAAAGGGGAGGAGTAGGGTTCGTTTATCTACACAAAACGCTTTTGCTCTTTTCGCTTGGTTTTTTATTCCAGTAGTGGTTTTTACTCCTGTAATAAATGGTAATTACTTTAGCCCTGCAATTCTAAGATTCAATATACATGCATATTACTTTGGTGTACTTTTAACCGGGTTCTTACTTTTCCTTCTTTTTCGAAATAGAAAAGGGGTTGCTAATTTATCTGGAGTATCAGTTGTAATAGCGTTAGTGCTATTGGTAAGCATTTATAATAAGCGAAAGACCGATGTGAGTCTTCAACCTCTTTTAGGGTACTATCCAGAGCGCATTGCGTGTATTGACTCTGTTGCGTTGGAGACCCAATGTAAATATGGTATTGCTACCTATTGGGATGCAAAGCTCACAACAATGCTATCAAAACAAGGCGTAAGGCTTTACCATGTTTTCCCCGACCTTAAAATATGGTACCACGTAACCAATAAAAATTGGTACTATAAACAAGGAAAGGGGATTCATGCTAACCCTAAGTTTAGGCTAATTGTTATGAACGGATTCGATTCAACAAAGGTAGTGCAAGTTTTGGGGCGACCTCTAGAAATTTTAACGTTCCCAGAGGTGGGTACCGAGGTGTGGTTAATGAATGAGTTTGAGTTTGATGTAGAAACTCGAGCGCCAAGTGTAATTCGACCTTAAAAACAAAAGCCTCGGAATTATTTCCGAGGCTTTCTGTTAGGACTTAAATCCTACTATCCTAAATATGATTTAAGCAATTTGCTCCTTGATGTATGACGTAATCTGCGAATTGCCTTTTCTTTAATCTGACGAACCCTTTCACGGGTTAAACCAAACTTTTCACCAATTTCTTCAAGGGTCATTTCTGAGCAGTTAATGCCGAAGAATAGCCTAATGATGTCCCGTTCACGCTCGGTAAGGGTTGCTAACGCGCGCTCAATCTCACGGCTAAGCGATTCGTTAATGAGCGACTTATCGGCATTAGGCGAATCGTTATTCACTAAAACATCTAGTAGGCTATTGTCTTCTCCATCAACAAATGGAGCATCAACAGATACATGCCTACCACTAACGCGAAGCGTATCGGATACTTTTTCCTTTGGTAACTCAAGTAGGTCGGCAAGTTCTTCTGGCGAAGGGGTTCTTTCAAACTCTTGCTCAAACTTGGAAAATGCCTTGTTTATTTTATTTAAAGATCCTACCTGATTTAGAGGAAGCCTTACAATTCTTGACTGCTCTGCTAAAGCCTGAAGAATTGACTGACGAATCCACCATACAGCATACGAAATGAATTTGAATCCACGGGTCTCATCAAACTTTTCAGCCGCTTTAATAAGGCCTAAGTTCCCCTCATTAATAAGGTCTGGTAAGCTTAACCCTTGATTTTGATACTGTTTCGCAACAGATACAACAAAGCGTAGGTTAGCTCTAGTAAGTTTCTCAAGTGCTTCTTGATCGCCCTTCTTGATTCGCTGAGCAAGCTCTACTTCTTCCTCTACTGTAATAAGTTCTTCTTTCCCAATCTCCTGTAAATACTTATCCAGCGAAGCGCTTTCTCTGTTAGTAATTGATTTTGTAATCTTTAACTGTCTCATCTTAACCCAAAAATTTATGCGAAGTTATGGCATTTTATCATCAAATTCAAGAAGCAAATAACAGGTGTACCTAGCTTTGTAAGTTTTTTTAACATTACATGCCTACAGCATAATACGCAACAACCCCATTTGGGTAAACTCCTTCAACTAGTACTCCTCCCGATGCAAATTCGAATGCTCGTTTTAGATCATCGGTATTTCTAATTGGTGTGCGGTTTACCTTAGTAATGATAAAACCCTGTTTAATTCCACTTGATTGAAATTTGCCCGTTTCTAGTTCTACTACCTGAACCCCGTACTTGATTCCTAGTTTCTGCATTTGTGCTTCAGAAACCTCTTCGAAAGAGGCTCCCAACATTTTATTAAGCTCTGTTGGTTTAACTATCTCTGTTCCGCCCTTCTTGTTACGTAAGGTTGCTGTAAATTGTTTCTTTTTATTGTCGCGAATTACTGTTACCTCTACCTTGTCGTTTGGACGGTATTTACTGATTTGCTCCTGTAGCTGCGAGGGGCTGTTTACTTCAATGCCGTTAATGTGAGTAATTACATCGTTGGGTTTTATTCCGGCATCTTCCGCTGCTCCCTTTTCGCTTACATTGGCAACAAGAACCCCTTTAATCTCTTTTAAGCCTATTTCATTGGCTTTGTCTTGGTCCACATCGGCAATGCTTACTCCTAATATTGCTCGTTGTACTTCTCCAAATTCTATAATATCGAGAACGGTTTTCTGAACAATTGAGGTAGGTATAGCAAAAGAGTAGCCTGTGAAAGATCCCGTGCGGGAGGCAATAGCTGTGTTTATGCCAACAAGTTCGCCTTTCATGTTAACTAGAGCACCTCCGCTGTTACCAGGGTTTACTGCGGCATCGGTTTGTATAAACGACTCAATGGCGTAGTTCTCTCTAAGGATATTTATGTTTCGAGCTTTGGCACTTACAATACCCGCAGTAACCGTGGATGTTAAATTGAACGGATTACCAACAGCAAGAACCCACTCGCCAACTTTTAAGTCATCGGAATTTCCAAAGGGGATGAATGGTAAGTCGCCATCAGTGTTAATCTTTAGTAATGCTAAGTCAATGCTAGGGTCGCGACCCACTATTTTTGCCTCAAAAGTTCGCTTGTCATTTAAAACAACCTGTACCTTATCTGCATTGTCTACAACGTGGTTGTTGGTAACTATGTATCCATCTTGGGTTACTATAACCCCTGAACCACTACCCATTTGTGGTTGAGGATCTTGCCTGTACTGTGGCCCAAAAAAGAAATCGAATAGCGGATTTCCATAGCTGTACGCAGTGCTTGCTTCATAAGTAGTCATTACATGCACTACTGCATGAACCGATTTTTCGGCAGCATATGTAAACGTTGTGGCATTGCTATCACCTGGTATTGGTCCAGTAAGCATTACGGGTTTTGTTTCCGCAATAGGGGTATTGGGTACTGTGTTTTGATTTTTTGTAAATAGAGAAAAGGCCGCAACAGAAATAATACCACCTAGTAGAGCGGCAATAAATGTTGAAATTATTCTTTGTCCTTTCATGGTAATTAATTTTTAGTTTGCTCTAAATAACACACAAACCCCATGCCTTGTGCTTTTAGTTAACATTGATTAACTAATAACTGCCAATTTTTACACAGTGTAACGTACCATACCCCATTGCTTTACGTAATGGGCTAACAAGTGCAAATTGGCAACTGTTTTTTTCCAAGTATTCGCTGTAAAATACGGACCTAATTATTTACCTAGTAGGGTAGAAATTTAAAGGGGATTTTTGAGAGTTCTGCAAATGTTTCTCCAGATTCAAACATATCCTCATCAATGGGTCGGTAGTACCAATTAACAACGATGGACATTTTCTTTTTATGAATCTCACTAAGTATTGTAAAAATATCCAACAGTTTTTTTGATGATGCGCTGTTAAAGTAGTCTATTTTAAAGGTAACTATTGTTTCCCTATTAGGTGTTTTAACGTATTCTTTTAACCAGTCTAGGATGGGAATGAAAAAGCTATTTGGATCTTCTGGCATCGATTTGCCGTAGAACTCAAAACGACCTCTGTCCTTATCGAGGATAACTTCGAAGCTATCTGGGGTTTCATCTAATCGGAGTTCGTTAAGCATATGTTGTAATTTACTGTTTAACTAGTATTGCAAATGTAGGTGTTGTGAATATTTATAGTAACAGTTGGGTTCTGCAAAAGTTTAAAGTGTAATACGTCCTTTAAAAACTTGTTCTACAGGTCCTGTTAACCATATATTTACGTAGTTGAACTCTGCCAATTTGTCAAACGACACTGTAAGTTTTCCCCCTAGAGCTTGTAGCTCTACTTCACTTTCTTCACTCTCAAGAAAGTGATGTGCAGCAATTGCCGAAGCTACAGCTCCAGTTCCACAAGCAAGGGTTTCTTCTTCTACTCCACGTTCAAATGTTCTTATTAGTAGTGTTTCGTTGCTAAGTTGTACAAAGTTAACGTTGGTACCTCCATTTTCTGCATTAAATGATGTCCTAATATTTTTACCCTCTTCGTTTACGTTTACTTGGGTTATATCCTCTACAAATGATATGTAATGAGGGGAACCTGTATCAATAAAGTAGTAATCGTTGGCCGCGATGAAAGTACTTACGTCTTTCATCTTGAGTTTAATAATGCTATCGGTAATAAAATGAGCCTCATGCTCACCGTCGATACCCATAAATTTGGGGGTATCATTGGTTAGCCCAAGCTGCTTAGCAAAGTGTACGATACATCTACCTCCGTTTCCGCACATAGTACTCTCGTGTCCATCGGAGTTAAAGTAACGCATCCTAAAATCGAGGCTTTCATGGTTTTCAATTAGCATTAAACCATCAGCACCAATACCCAAGCGTCTGTTACATAGGTGCTTTACTTTGTCTGCTGCAGGCATGAAATCAGCCAATCGGTTATCAATAATTATGAAATCGTTTCCTGCACCATGGTATTTTGCAAATAGAAGTTCCATGTGAATGGTTGTACGTTAAAAGTTAAAATCTAAGAACTAGTCTCGTTGTTTAAGGTTAGACACGCTTAAAGCTCAATTTGCAAAGCTATACAAGTTATCTATAAACGGGATTGGGGTGTTTGTTGTTGCAAGACATCTGCAAATTACTAATTACAAATTAACATTATCGGCTAAGGACTTCAACCTCAACTCGTCTGTTTTGAGCACGCCCCTGTTCTGTATCATTAGATACTTTTGGTGTTGTGTTGCCCATACCCTTTGTGGTTAGATTACTGTAGCCTTTTTCTATTAAATAGCGGGCAACAGACTTTGCTCTTTCTTCTGAAATTGAGGTGTTGCTTAGCGCCTCAAGGTCATCTGAGTGACCTTGAATTTCAATTCTAACCGTAGGATTGTCCCTAAGGAGAGCTAGAAGTCGGTTGAGCTCAGCAACAGCCTCAGGACCAAGTTCAGCACTGTTACTGCCAAATGGTATGTTAAGCCCAATTTGCGAACCAACTGCAATGGGTTTAAGCATCACATCGCGGGTAACATTCATAAATGTGGTTACCTGGTTTAGGTTTAGGTTTTCCGACATGTACCAATACCCCTCAGCTACTACCTCAACTGCATAGTTGTCGCCAGCAAGGAACGAGAAACCAAAATCACCCGATTGTGCATTAGAGTAAACAGAGGTAATTGTTGTGTTATCGGTTGTGTTTACTAAGCTTACCCTTGCTCTTATTGGGTTAAGTGTATTAGCATCTTTTACTGTTCCTCTTATATTGGTTCTTCTAACCTGAGCAACCCCTTCTGGTTGGTTCTCAAAGCCCTGAGCAAAGTTAATACGTCTAACTTTCTCATCAAACACAAAGTTTACTTCAAATTGCTTGTAGCCATTAAATTGAACCATGAAGTTATTCTGGCGTAAATCAAAATTTTCGTAAAAGATGTTGTTAATGGAAACAGAATACCTATCGGTGACAGGGGCAAACAGAACAAACTCTCCATTCTTATCGGTTAGGGTAGAGTAGGAGCGCTTTTGGCTATCGGTTGCAACAATTCTAACATTTGAAACATCAATATTTCCAAGTCCCGATAGTTTACTCCTGTTTAATATGATTTTTCCAAATACTTTATTCTTCTCAACGTATGGAAAGTAGTAGTTTCCTGTAAAGGAGACCTTAAGGTTCGATTCTTCATTGGCCTTGCTGAATGTACCTGCATCATCTCCAACAGCATAGTAGTTTATAGTGTAGTTTCCTTCTGGAATATTCTCAAGAGTAACCCTGCCGTATGCATTGGATAGGAGTTGCGTGCTATAAAAATCGCCAGGAACGTACCTAGCCTCTTCTCCTTCTATTTTGTTAATCTCTACAAGAATATTTTTAATGCCAGGCTCATTCTGATCCTGAGTTAGGTTTCCATTAAAGTCTTTAAAAAAGACCAGCTCAATGTCATGATACTTTACACTGGGGTGGTTTAAGTTAAACTCTTTACGAATTCCCGCTTCAAGGTAAAAAGTTTGGTACGATTGGGTTGCCTCGTAAATATCCTTCCTGTTCTGAAGAGAGTAAACACCAAGAGCTCGTACTAACCAATCATTTTTTAGGTGCCATTGCAGTTGAGCCGATATGTTTGAGTAGCTAGATTTGGATACTAAGTCGTTATTGTACGAGAGGCTTGCGTTAAGTTCTATTATGTTTTTATAGATATATGAGTCGTAGGAGGGCATTATCCTGATGTAATTAAAAGGCCTTGATGTGTAGTAATGGTTAATTAGCTCAAATACTGTCTTGGGGCCAGATATGTACGACGATATTAGGCCTATTTTTGATGAACGAAGATTTAAGCTAACCTCTTTGTAATTAAAGTTTTGTTTTCGTATGGACTCGTTATCGTCTCCTTCCTTAGATGGAGCTTCAGCAATGTAAGGAAAGCCTACGGTTAGTCTTGGTGTTAATATTGTATATCCTCCTCCTAATCTAAATCGTGCACCTACCGAGACTTTGGGCGATATGGCGTTAAAAGGTACAGATTGCTCGTATCCCGAGAGGTTATTCCAAAGAAAATGATCTACTCCTGGTCCTCCAATAATCATTATTTTGGGTGTAAGAGCATGGAGGTATTCAATTGTAGAAACACGGCTAAGCGACGAGCTTGTGTTGTTTCCTATGCCTGTAACATTATATTCAAATCGATACTCGGAGTATTGTAACCTTATGTTATTTCCAGTCTGTAAGTTATAGTTTACATATAAGTTCCCATCAAATCGCCCCCTATAACTTCCTATGTAACTGGGTGAGCCATACTTCGCTCTTATGCTAGCCGAAATGTGGTTATGCCTTAAATTATAGACAAGTTCCGATCCAAAGCCCGTATGGTTTGTTTGCCCATTTATATTTTGGGTGTAAGTATTGTATGAGCCCATAATGCCAATAGATTGCGAAGAACCTATAGGGAAAGATGTTCTTGCGATGGCTAGATGAGAAGTTAAGGGATTATCCCCTTCTTTGTTGTTCAAAATGTATTCTGTTTCAAAAAAAAGTGCAGGCTTTGGCGAAAATCTAAATTTCCCAGAGTAATTAAAAAGGTCTAGTCGCAAGTCCTTGTTGGCTAGCAAAAAGGCGCTATAGCGTTTGCTTGTATATTTTACAAAAGCTCCTCTACCAACTAACGATACTTCACTTGACCTAAAATTGTCGCCCACTTCAAGTGTAAAGTTATTAATAGTTGCACCTAAATACATCCTATTATACTTATACAAATCTTCAGGTTCTCTTGATGTAAAATTCCTGTAGTAGAAAAAGAGTGATTTTCTTTCTTGTAAAAGAATATTCCCTTCGGCAAGAGCAGTTATGCCTGGAACCTCGTTTTCTTTAAGTAAACCTTGCGCTGTTACTTCTAGTACAAGAGGTTTTGAGGAGGGGGGTATATAGTTTATGTAATCGGATTCAAGCTTTTTAAACCATACATTTTGTTGATACATGGTATCTTGGGAGCTAACACGTAAATTTAGCTTATACATTGTTTTACCAAAGGAAGTAGTGTTAACCAACCTTATGTTAAACGATACAGAGGTATCGTTATATTCTTTTAGGGGAAAGTCTTTAACAAAAAGATTGGTTCCTCCTTCTATGGATAGGTCTGGATCCGATTCCATTGTAATGGTAATGAGCTCTTGCCTGTTGCCCTTATTTTCGAGAGTAAGGTTAAACGATGAAGTGCTCTTCTCTGGATCAATAAACCTAAATCGATCTATATTCTTTATTCTAAATCCTGATATTCGGGGAATCTTAACAAAACAGTACTCGTTTTTTATGGTGTTTCCTCTGCTATCGGTTAGTGAAGCAATAACACTATAACCAATATCACCTCTTGCTTCGCTCCCTACAGCAACACGAATAGGTATATAAATGGAATCCTGAGGTTCTATTGTAACCTCTCGTTTATCTTGACCTATAACATTCCAACCTTGAGGTACTGTAATGTTAAGGGTAACAACTTCTGTTCTATTGCCAGAGTTTTTTACTTTTAGTGCATTAAAGAAGCTTTCTTTTGCACTGGATGTAACATAGTGCTGTGCAAATGCTATTTCTAGCTTTGATGGCTCGTTATTATATAGAAAGTATTGGGCTGTACTAGAAAACGGAAAAACAGTTGCTAATAGCCAAAAAATGAGGTTTTTATATGATATTCTAAATCTCATTTTTATGGGATGTAATTTATTGGGGATAAATTAATAGAAAGGCCTACAAGATAATAGCCGCTATCAAAGTTTAGTAAAGGCGCTGCTGTACCAAGCTTATAAGTTAACGAGAATTCAATAAGTACATTGCTGGTTCCATCTCCTTTAAGCATCCATACATCGGCAGTTGTAGGAGAAAAACTTGGAGAACTTATTTGAAGATTAGGTTCGCCTACTTGGTTTGTAATAACAGGTTCTAGTAGCAATGAACTTAGGGGAATAGAATCGGTTGGTGAGACTAGGGCTACATTATCTGCACTTATTGTAAGTTCCCAACCAGTACAACTAGAGTTATTAAAGTATAGTTGTACTTTACTCCAGCTAGTTAGGGTCACACCGCTATTAAGTTGGTCTAAAGTGCTTACTCTAAAAATGGCATTGCTTCCTTTTAGGATAGCAATTTTCGCAAATGGATCCTGAGCATATAGGTTTCCTTTGTTAGAGGAAAATACTATAAGCAAATAAAAACAGCCAAATAGGAAAAGGTGTTTACGGATTTTTAACCAATGCGAAAGCATTTTTATTATCTCGTATTATAAAACTTGAAGCCAAACGGGTAACGCTCGGCTTCAAGTTTTTTATTTAAAACTAGTTAGTCATTTATTTCAGCAGTGAAATAATAGAACTTACTAAATTGGAACTACGTTAATAAATACATTGGTAACGTATGTATCTGATGCTAAGCTTTGCTCTAGTAGTGTTTGAGCATTCATCGATGCATTGGCAACAGTTCCCAACTCCCATTTAATATCAAAAGTATTAACAGTGCTAGAGCCAGCATCCACTGCAGATAGTACTGCTGCAGTTGCTGTAGAAAGGCCTGTTACTGTTGCAACAGAAACAGTTGTTCCAGTTGCTCCACCCACATTGTCAATAAGATAACCAACGTTGTTAAGTGGCATCTGGTTTCCAGTTCCCCCTGCTGATTCATAGTTCATTCCATAGAAAGCAGCACTTTCTGAGTATAGAAGAACATTGAAGTTTCTTGATGAAGCAACATTAAACCTAGTTGTATACCTTGGTGAGTTAGCTATACCAGTGGTATAGTCATCAATGGTATTAACTACAAATTGGATGTTACCCCCAGAGACTACGGTAAGCCTCAAAATTGAGTTTAGGGTTACAGATACTGGGATAACTGCGTTATCAGAAATCTGCCCAAACCCCACGTTTGCAAAAAGTAGCATTGCTACTCCAATAATCATTTTCTTCATTTTCATCATTTATTTAGGGTTGTTTATTACAAAGCCTAATTTGTTAAGTAAAAATATATTAAAACCTTTGTTTCCTATATACTAATAGCACTTTTTTATTAAAAAAGTTGCCTTTTTTTGATTAAAAGCGTTGTTTTATCTGCTAGGTAAACGTTTTTAAGGTTCAACCTTAAATCCAATTACTAAGACATCATCTACCTGAGGGTAAGTGTCTCCCATCCAATTCTTCATCTCAATTTTGAGTCTCTCCCGTTGTTCTGCAGATGGCAGAGAATGCAGGTTTACAAGTAGTTCGGTGAAATTTTTTATCATATACTTTCTACCCTCAGTTCCACCAAACTGATCTATAAATCCATCGGAGAAGATGTAAAACCAAGTAGGCGATTCTACTTTTATTTTGTGTGTGGTGAATTTCACATTCTGTAAATTCTCCGTTCCACCCCCAATAGAGTCCTTGTCTCCTCTAATTCTATAAGCCTCTCCGTTTGCTACATATACAACAGGGTTCTTAGCTCCAGCGAATTCAACGGTGTTTTCTGCTTTGTTTATTATGCATAGAGCCATATCCATACCGTCGCGATTATCGGTTTCATCCTGTCGTAACGTTCGCCTAATACCTTTGTTCAGTTCTAAAAGTGCATCAGCGGGGTTGTGAATTCCTTTTTCTATTATTTCATCGAGCAAGTTATAACCAATCATAGAGAGGAAGGCTCCAGGTACTCCGTGACCAGTACAATCAATTGCAGAAATAGCAAACTTATCCTCGGCGGGATTGTATATGTCGGAACCATTTAGAATAATTGGTCTAAACCAATAGTAGTCTCCACTTACAACATCTCTTGGCTTAAAGAATATAAAACTGTCGGGAAGGAATTCTTGCAAGTAATTTTGTGCAGGGAGTAAAGCTTTCTGAATTCCCTGTGCGTAGTTTATACTTTTTGTGATATTCTCATTCTGCCGTTGTATTTGGTCTTTTTGTCGTTGAATTTCATAGTTCTGCTCGCTTAATTTTACATTTGCCCTCTTTTTGTCCTTGTAGTTTTTGTAAACAACAATTGCGAGCAGGGTTAGCAGCAATAGGAATATTGAAATGGAGTATATAATCATTTGCTGGGTTCGCTCACGAGTTTTCTGCTCGCTAATCTGAACTTCTTTTAATTCTCTATCCTTATTAATAAGGTCAATCTCAATTTGTTGTTGTCGAGCTACCTGTTCTGCTTGAAAAAGGCTGTCCTGCTTTGCCTTTACTACAAACCCTAACGAGTCCTCCTTTGCTTTGGACATTAGCTTTTGGTACTCTAACTCTAGCTGTTTTGCCATGCGCTCCATGCGCTCTTTTTCTGCCTGAACCTGAGTTTTACCAACAATTTCCTCGTATTCAACCTTTACTTGTTGAGTGGCTAAGTGCTGTTCTACACTGGCAAAAAGGTTATTGTACTCTGAGGCTTTTTTAGTGTTGCCAATTCGTTCGTAGCAGTTTGCAAGGAGTCTAAGGCAGTTTAATGTTAGGCGAGGATTACCTACCTTTTGCGATAGTTGGTATGCTTCTTCAAGGAGTGGAATGGCTTTTTCAAATTGATTCTGTACCGTCAATAGGTAAGCCACATCAATTAATCCAGCGGCAATATCTGCTTTATTGTTGAGTTTTCGCCTAACCTCTAGGCTTTTGTTAAAATAGTCTAAGGCTAGGTCTAGCCTGTCAAGATCTGTGTAAATGAGACCTATGTTACTATATATGGCCTTAATATCGTTGAGGTTCTGTACCTTCTCGTTAAGAGGAACAGACTCTAAGAAATAGTTAACAGCCTCGCGTAAGGCACCATGTTCCCAATAGATAAAGGCAACCTTATTAAGGTAAAAAATAGTTTGTTGCAAATTGCCTGCTTGCTTGTATCGTTGTGCAAGCTCAAGGAAACGCTCAATTTCGGCTTGTTTTTCTTGGGGGATAGTAACAATGTTTTGGGCTGGACTAATGCCATTTCCTAGCATTAGTAGAAGGAATAGAAAGAGTTTAAAAAACAGAGCCCTTATGTTAGCCACTTCGTAATAATTAGTTATTGTAAAAATTACTTAAAAGTAATAAATGTTGGTTACATGCCGCTTCTAATCTTACAAAAAATGATTTTTGCACTTATTTTTTGACAAGTGATACTTCTTTTAATTTGCTTTGCGCATTTCTATACACTAGTTCCCTTTCCTTGAATGAACTCAAGTTGTTTTTAATTTATTAATGGTTATATTATTAAAAACAAACGTTAGACATAGGTTTGTTGTTTCTAATTATTCTTTTTTTAGTTTTCATAATGTATTTTTCATTCTTGTAATGCTGAAGGCTTTTATTTTAATCAGCAATTTATTATACTGCTGTGAATAAGTGCTATACTTTGGAGTAGTGCTTTTAAACTCATCTCTTTTGAACGTTTGCCATAAGTAAGGTAAGGTTTGTCAATAAATGCTTCAATTTTATTGATGGTTGCCTCTAATTTGCCCAGTTTTTGCTACTATTGTTATTGATTTGCTAATTGTATATCTTTACCAAGATACTATTACCCATTTTATGAAGCGTTCATCCATATTGTCATTTTGCGGAGCATTGCTTATGATGGCTCCTGTTCATGGTTTTTCTCAAGACTTTGAGGTTGCTCCAGTAAACCTTGAGTTTAACGCAGAACCTGGTGAAAATCAGGTTAAAACTATAAATGTGAGGAACCATAGTAATCAGAAAACTTCATTTATGGTGACTCTTTCCGATTATCTGCCTAAGGGCGATGGTGGAAGGGAATTTTTGCCTCCAAATTCAACCAAGCGCAGCTGTGCCAATTGGATGAATATAAACCCTAGTTTCTTTGAGCTAAACCCAGGCGAGGAGATGGCATTGCAGATTGGGATGCTGGTTCCTGGCGAAGAGTATGGTGCGGCATGGGCTATGCTATTTATTCAGCCAACCCGTGAGCAAACCAGTTGGAGTGCAGAGGGAACTCTTGGTGCAGGTGTTATGGTAAGTGGACGGATTGGTGTTACAATTTCGCAAACACCAAAATCGAATGCAATAAATTCTGTTAAGGTTACTAGTTTTAGTGAAGATGTAGCATCAAGTGGAAGCGATCGTCTTTTTAATTTGTCGTTAGATAACCTTGGTGAGAGAATAACTAAGTGTAAGGTGTTTCTTGTTGCATCAAATATGATTACTGCAGAGGAGAAACAGTTCCCTCCACTTGAGATAGAAACATTCCCTAAAGCCACAAGAAACGTGCAGCTAACGCTTCCCGCAGGCCAACTTGCTCCTGGGAAGTATGCTCTTGCGGCCATAGTTGATTACGGGCCTAAGTATGCACTAGAAGGGGCTCAAATTGTTATTGATATTAAGGATAGTGGCACACAACCAGTCCAACCCGATACTCTAACTCCTCCAACAGAATAGTTTCTGTTAAGTATGCTGAGATAATGCGAAAATTAGCACTCATTGGTTTTATTGTTATATGCGCTGTTGCTAAAGGCCAAACAAATTTTCTTATTTCTAAGTATTTCTCTTCTGGAAATATTTCTGAGGCGATATGGATTAAGGTAATTAACAATGATACCATATACCATGGACCTTACACTAGTTACTACCCAGAGGGGAAAGTAATGCAGGAAGGTTTTTACTATGAGGGGGCTCCCGATAGTATATGGCTTACCTACCATCGCTTTGGAGCGAGGAAATCCATGTTTACATTTAAGAAAGGGTTACGTTCTGGCGAATTTAAGTTTTGGTATGAGGCAGGGGGGCTATACCAACATGGCTACTACCAAAACGATTTACTCAATGGAACTTTAGTTACATACCATCAGAATGGCATCGTTGATTCCGAGTCTAACTATTTGAATGGTGTCCTTAACGGTTCAAGCACTGTGTATAGTAGTGAAGGGATAGTAAGGCTTAAACTGAGCTATGTAAACGGATTGGAAGATGGACCTTGGGAATCCTTTTTTGAAACAGGAGAGCTTAATTATAAGGGGCAGAAAAAGGAGGGGCGCTTTGTTGATACCCTGTATACTTTTTACAAAAACGGGCAAGTTCAGCGTAAGGCATACTATAATAATGGTATAATAATAGGCTCAATGATAGGGTACTATCCAGATGGAACTATAATGAATACCATGACATATAGTAATGGTGAAATATCGGGAGTCTATTCATCCTTTTATCCCAATGGAGGCGTTGCCGAGATGGGGAATTATGCCAATAGTAAACGGAATGGGTTATGGAAAAGTTATTTCCCTAGTGGTGCCGTAAATAGTTATGGCAATTTTGTTAACGATTCGCTTGATGGCCTATGGACTGTTCTATATGAGAATGGAGGCTTAAGACAGAAAGGTTTCTATGTAAGTGGCAACAAAATGGGGGAGTGGCAATTCTATAATAGTAGCGGACAATTTGTTATGCAAGGGTTTTACTGGGATGGTTTGCCAGAAAATGTTTGGACTATCTTCTATCAAAATGGTAGAATTGCGGGGAGAGTAGCATTTATGCGAGGTAGGCAAATAGGTGCAGCATATCTTTATAGCGAAGAGGGGTTGATTAATAAAACCTTACATTTCAAAATTCCAGAGAACTTTTCGAAGTAGATTATATATACTGTTATCACAAAAAACGAGAGGCTGTCCAAATAGACAGCCTCTCGTTTTTTATCTTGTCCTATATAGGAGGGAAAGCTCCCTATGCATCAATTTTAGCATATTTTGCGTGTTTCTCAATGAACTCACGGCGTGGTGGAACCTCGTCGCCCATAAGCATGGAGAATATACGGTCAGCTTCTGCTGCACTGGCAATGGTAACTTGGCGTAAAATGCGGGTTTGTGGATTCATTGTGGTATCCCAAAGCTGCTCTGCATTCATCTCTCCAAGACCCTTGTAGCGCTGGATGTGAACCGAAGAGTCTTTTCCCTTGCCAAGTTCATCTATGGCAGATAAACGTTGCTCTTCGTTCCAACAGTATACTTGTTCTTTACCTTTCTTTACAAGGTAAAGTGGAGGGGTTGCAATGTAAAGGTGTCCTTCCTTAATAATGTCAGTCATGTAACGGAAGAAGAAGGTCATTATAAGCGTTGAGATGTGGCTACCGTCCACGTCGGCATCGGTCATGATGATGATTTTGTGGTAGCGCAACCCTGACAGGTTGAGCGCTTTGCTATCCTCTTCGGTTCCAATGGTTACCCCAAGCGCAGTAAAAATGTTCTTTATCTCCTCGCTTTCGAATATCTTATGTTGCATAGCCTTTTCCACGTTAAGGATTTTACCCCTTAGTGGCATAATGGCTTGGAATGCTCGGTCGCGCCCCTGCTTTGCAGTTCCACCCGCAGAGTCTCCCTCGACAAAGAAAATCTCGGATTTAGCAGGATCTTTATCGGAACAGTCGGCAAGTTTGCCTGGTAGTCCTGAGCCAGAAAGTACCGTTTTGCGTTGAACAAGTTCTCTTGCCTTGCGTGCTGCATGGCGTGCTTGTGCTGCAAGTATAACCTTTTGTACAATAGTTCTGGCATCCTTTGGGTTCTCCTCAAGGTAGTTTGATAAAGCATCGCTAACGGCTTGGTCAACGGCCAAACTTACCTCCGAGTTACCTAGTTTGGTCTTGGTTTGTCCCTCAAACTGAGGTTCAGCAACCTTAACCGATATAATTGCGGTTAAACCCTCTCTAAAGTCATCACCATTAATATCAAACTTTAACTTAGTTAGCATTCCAGAGTCCTCGGCGTATTTCTTTAGGGTTCTGGTAAGCGCTCTTCTAAAGCCTGTTAGGTGGGTTCCACCCTCTATGGTATTAATGTTGTTTACGTATGAGTGAATGTTCTCTGAGAATGAAGAGTTGTACTGCATTGCAACCTCAACGGGAACATCGTTTTTCTCTGCCTCAATGTAAATGGCGCGGTCAATAATTTTTTCCCTGTTAGCATCTAGGAATCCAATGAATTCCTTAAGCCCTTCCTCTGAGAAGAATGAATCTGAACGGTATTTTCCTCCGTTTCCGTTCTCTTCCATTTCCCTTTTATCGGTAATGGTTAGGCGAATGCCCTTGTTAAGAAAGGCAAGCTCACGAAGCCTTGATGCAAGAACTTCGTAGTTGTACTCTACGGTTTGGGTAAAAATGGTATTATCGGGAAGGAAGGTTACGTGCGTACCAGTTTTTTCTGTTTCACCAACAACATCAACTCCGCCAAGGGGTGCTCCTTTGCTATACTCCTGTCGGTAAACTTTACCATCACGATGAATTTCTGCAATAAGCTGAACCGATAATGCATTTACGCAGGATACACCCACGCCGTGCAAACCGCCCGATACCTTGTAGCTGCCCTTGTCGAATTTACCTCCGGCATGTAGCACTGTCATTACAACCTCTAGTGCCGACCGCTTTTCCTTTTCATGGAAATCAACAGGAATACCACGACCATCGTCTATAACGGTTATGGAACCATTTGGGTTGATTGTTACATCTATATTTTTACAATATCCAGCTAAAGCTTCATCTATGGAGTTGTCAACAACTTCGTAAACTAGGTGGTGAAGCCCTTTTACTCCTGTGTCGCCAATGTACATTGCAGGCCTTTTTCTTACGGCCTCAAGCCCTTCTAGTACCTGGATGTTATCGGCAGAGTACTGCGATTTACCATTTGCAGTTAAGTTCTCTTGGTTGCTCATACGTTATTATTCTAAATCCAATCAATTACCTGCCGATTAAAAATCGGCTAAGGATGTAATTGATAAGTTGTTGATTATCAAAAGGAGTGCACTTGATTAGCGCATCCATCAAAGATAGCAATAAAATCGAATTTTTCGATTCTATTTTTCTGTGTTTTTACTAACAAAAAAGCCTGATTAGTAGAGTCTAATCAGGCTTTTTTGATGGATGGCACTACCAGCTAAAAAGCGTAGCTTACTCCAGCCATAATATTGAACCTCTGCATTGGGTAACGGTAGTAGTGTGAATACTTTGATGCCGCTATGTTATTAATGTCAAGAAATGCACCTAAACGCCTATTGTAGTTGTACTGTAGGCCTATGTTTACATCAACTAAACCGTTTAGCTCTGTGATAGGATTAGCGATGTCGGCAGTTTTCGCAAATCGTTTCCCTTCGGCAATGATATCAAAGTTTACAAGTATTTTATCGCGTAGGTTATACCTAACAGATAGCTGTCCCTCTAGTTCTGGCTTGTGCCAAGGTTTCTCTAGTTCCTTCATCTTGAACGATTGGTACTGTCCCTTAAGAAAGAAACTTAGGCTGCTTGATGCCGCTATGGTTAGCTCTCCAACAAATCGGGTTTGTGTTACGTTGTCGGTTTCAACATCAAAGCGGTTAAATAGCGGGTTGGTTGGGTCTATAGATGTGTTTACGTAAAAGTACATGCTATCGACAATGGAGTAGCTAGCAAAGGCGTTGTATGAAACGTTTGAACTGAAATTTCCCTTTACGCCGCCCACTAGGTTCATTTTATGGTTGGTGTTGAACACATCGATACCTGGAACAACCCATGGATTCTCATTAAGAATCTTATCGTAGGAGTTCTCTTCTAATCGGCCCGACATCTCTACGTAGGGTATTAGGTAATGGCTAATAATATCGTACGATAGGTGAGCGATAGGGTAGAAGAAGGTGTTCTTTTGGTAGGAGTTGGCATCGTATAGGTACTGAACTCCAGCTTTAACGCGCCATTGTTCGCCAAAAAGACCTATCCAAGGTGAGAATTTGATTATTGTATTGTTGATTGAATCTAGTTTCTCATTCTTGGCAATATGCTTAATGGATAGGTCAAGGCCCACTCGCTCTGTTTTAAAAAACTTATCGGCGCTGACGTTAATTCCAATGGTGTTTTGCTGCATGCTAAAGTTGTCGGCAAAGTACCTGAAGTTGCTGGATACGGCGTAGTTGTAGTGGGTAGAATCGGTATGGGTTGAGTGGTACCCTAACGCCGCATCAAGTTGGTTAAACTTCTGCTTGCTATCCTGATTGTTTAAATCGGCAGTTGGGCTTGAGGTATCGTAACCGTAGTAGGTAAATCCCTTGTTGTTATACTCAAGGTCGCCCCATAGAAGCGAGTTGCTAAATATCCTTTTCCCAAACAGGTTGATTGCGGTGCGGCTGTAATCGGCATCGCTTTTAACTCCGTTATCTAGCTTTATTTTACCAAAGGATGATTTGTGCTTTAGCCAGCCACCAAACACGTTATTGTTGCTTCTAAGCTGGTTTACGTATAGCTCAGCCAGTGGCGATGTGTATGTACCAATTCCTAGTCGTACGTATCCCATGCGAAGCTTACTTTGCGGCTCGGCAACCATTCTGGCAGGGGTAATGGGATCTACCCGTAACCCTGGAATCATAGGTCTTGACGCTAGGGTATAGGTGAACTTGGGTACTATTTTTAGCGTGTCCTGCACCCTTGGCATTTGGTTTAGCTTAAAAGCATCGGATATAGTTGGTTCGTAAGGTCTTACAACCTGAACCTGCTTTGTGAGCTTGTCGTCCTGAGCCGATGAGGCAAAGGTGCCTAAAACAAAGGCCGTTGCTAAAATGCTTTGTAGTATGTGTGCTGTAGATAATTTCAATTGCATGGCTTAATGGATTTGTAACCCGTAGCTTATTCTTTAAACTTAATTTCGATGGTATCGGACTTTGACGCTGCTTGCTTATCCTTTTCGGTTTTAACTAGCTCGTTTAGCTTGTTTGTTGCTTCGTCTATAATTCCATCTGTTGTGTTGCTATACCCATCTAAAACGCTTTGTAGCGTTGCTTTTGCTTGGAAAAAGTCATCCTTGTCGGCATAGATATCGGCAAGGATTATAAAGCTTTTTGCCAGCCAGTATTGGTGAGGCGTGTTTACCTCAGCAAAGCTGAATACTTCGGCCTCGGCCTTATCTAATTTCCCTTGCTGGCGAAGTATGCTTGCCATTAGGTATCTCGACTCTGCTCCTTCAAGCGTTTTGGGTGCTCTGGCAACAGTTGCAAACTGGTCGAAAGCTTCGGATATTTGACCTAATGCAATGTGCGATTTGGCCATCTTGAATCGGGCTTCGCGCTCCTGCTCCTCGGCAAGTTTATCGGAGCTTAGAACTTTTGCAGCCGCTAAAATAACATCGTTGTGGCGCTCAAGTGCAAATGCAGCCCTTAGCTTACCAATGCGCGCTTCTAGAAGGTTGTTTTTTATTTCGGCTAAGCCCTCAAGTAAATCGTAGGTTTCATATGCCTCTGCAAACTTGTTTTGCGAAAGGTAAATTCTTGATGCGCTAAGCAGTGCCTGCTCTGTGAAATCATTCTTAGGCTTTTGAATCACGTAAATAAGGTTCTCTAGCGCTTTGTCGTTTTGCCCTTCGCGCAGCTGGCAATCGGCAAGGTAGAATGATGCGTTAAGTGTAAAGTTTCCTTTGGGGTACTCTGCAAGGTAACTTGTAAAGCCAGTTGACGATTTGCTGCAGTTCCCTTCCATGTATAGCTTTTCTGCGGCAATATAGGTTAGCGAGTCCTTCTCGGCAATGCTGATATTGGCAAAGCTACCCAGCTGCCCAGCATAGCTGAAGTAGGAGTTAACATCGCCCTTATCAACATAAATATTTCTAATGCCTGTTAGTGCGTTTTTAGCCTCCGATGTTCCAGGGTACTGCTCAACAACCCTTTTGTATAGTCCCATGGCAGAGTCGGATAGCTCATTATTGTAGGCCAGTAGCCCAAGTTGAACTAGCGATTTTACGTGGTAGCTGCTGCTTGAGTAATCGTGTACAATTTGGCTGTAGTACTTGGCCGCCTCTTGGGGCTGATTTAGTATGATATTGCTTTCGGCAATCTCAAAAAGCGCATCGTCAAGGTAGCTGGACTCAGGGTACTTTTCGAGCAGAGCGATAAGCGTTTCAATTTTCTTTTGAGGGCGCTCAACCAAGCCGAATGAGAATGCCTTTTGGAACATGGCATAATCACCATCGAGGGTGTTAACGGTTATAGCCTTGTCGTAGTAGTCTATAGCCACCCAGTAACGGCGCTGGATAAAGTAGCTGTCGCCCGTCCTGTTGTGCGCATCGCCAAGCATTGGTGTGGCTTCCTTGGCGCTTATGTCGGCGTACTTACGGAACCACACAATGGCATCGTCGTACTTTTTCTGCTTAAAGTTGGCATAGCCTAAGTTGTAGTGGGCTATTTTGTACTCTGGTAGCTCAAAGGAGCCTGCGGTGAGGATAAACTCATTGTAATCCTTAGCAGCAGCCTCAAAGTTACCCATGCGGTAGTTGGCTTCTGCTTTCCAGTATAGCGCCTGCGCCATAAGGATTCTATTGTACTCAGGGAACTTTAGTGAGAGGTCAAACTTCTCAATAGCCTCTTGGTAGCTAAGGTTCTGGAATAGCTCAATTCCCCTAAAGAACGCTACTCGCTGGTAGGCGCCACGGGTGTTGGCATCCTTATTCCTAATCTTTTCTAAGGATATTAATGCATCCTTGTAATTCTTAGTGTTTGAGTAGGCTAGAACAAGGTAATTGTAGGCCTCGTCGGTTCTAGGGCTATCCGGATATTGCTCTATGTACTCCCTAAAGGCATCAATGGCCTCGTTAAAGGGGGAGTAGAACATCTCGTAGGTGATTTTGGCGAAGTTAAATAGCGCATCCTCCTTAATAACAGGGTCGAAAGTGCTTTTTGAGGCCATGCCAAAAGCCTGACGCGCCTTGTTCTTGTCGTTTTGCTTAAGGTAGCAATCGGCTAGGTGATAGTAGGCGTTTTGGCTAAGGCTATCGTCCTCGGTTGAAACCCTTTCTAGGTTCTGAGCAGCTTTCTCAAAATCGGAGTTCCTATAGTATGTAAAACCAATTATGTAGTAGTCTGACCGGGAAATCGATTGTGATTTCTCTGTGTACTTCTCAAAGTAGCTTGCAGCCTCGGCATATTTTCTAAGGTGAAAGTAGGATTCTCCTATTAGCCTAGCAATTTCAGGCGCTCTTTTGGGTGATGCCGATTCCAGTAGCTCTGGTGCATACTCTACAACCTTTTGGTAGTTCTGCTGTAGGTAGTGAATGTGGGTTATGTAGTATGGGACTAATGGAGCAAACGTTTCGTCATCGCTTAGCTTGGTAAAACCTTTGAGCGCAGTGGCAAAGTTCTTCTGCTCGTAGGCAATGTGCGAGTAGTAGTATGTTGCTGGCGATGCGTACTTGTTATCGGTATCCTTAATCTCAAAGAATAGCCTGCTGGCATCTTCCTTTTGGCCTAGGTTAAAGTAGCTGTAACCCAGCTTAAAGCTTAGCTCTGGCCTCAAATCCTTATGAATACCGTTCTTGTTAGTTCGTTTGAACCAGTAAACCGCCTTTTTATAGTCGCGTTCCATGTATCGTAGCTTACCCATTTGGAAGTAGGCTAGGTCAATCTTTTGGCTCTCGGGATACTTTGCAATGAACTGGCCAATAAGATATTCGGCATCATTGTTAGTGAGCTCAATGGCGCACATGGCAAAGTAGAACTCGGCATCGGCCTTTTGTTGGCTAACATCGGAGCCGAAATCGGCAACAGCCTTTTGAAACAGCTTTTGGGCTACTCCAAACTTTCCTTTTTCGTATAGGTTGAGCCCCTCTTTGTAGTTTTTATCTGCATTGGTGTAAATGCTGGATTCTTGAGCAAAGGCAGTGCCCATAAAAAGGCTCAGAACGATTAATGTGTTGGTTACTTTTTTTCGAAGCATACTGCGGGTTTTCAGTAAAATCGGATAAAAATACAAAATTAATGGACGAAGGTAATAGCCTATTAGCTCTTTTTCTGATTATTTACATGTAGGCTTTTATACTCAAAATAATGGTACAGAAATCCCTATTTGTTAATTCAAAGATACCTTTTGATTTCAAGAAACGCTTTGTATGCCGATAAATTGTAAACTGAACTTCTATTTACATTAGAAATCAAAAAAAAGTAACGTATATTTATAGGTGCACACATTATGTGTGCGGCGATTTAAGCGTATAACACATTAAATATTAGAAATGATATCATTAATTCAACAATTCAAATCCCAGTTTGCCATGGAGGGAGCAGGGGTAAAACTTAAAAGGGTTTTCGCATTCACAAATACTTCAGATACCGATCCGTTTTTGCTTCTCGATCACTTTGGTTCCGATAACCCTGATGATTACCTCGCAGGTTTTCCATGGCATCCGCACAGGGGGATTGAGACGGTTACCTACATGCTAAAGGGAAAGGTGGAGCATGCCGATAGTTTAAAAAACGAAGGGACTATTGGTGCTGGCGATGTGCAGTGGATGACTGCGGGTAGCGGCATTGTGCATCAGGAAATGCCCAAGCCTGTTGATGGGCACATGGAGGGAATACAGCTTTGGCTAAACCTACCTGCATCGCATAAGATGATGCAACCCCGGTACCGTGAGATTAAGGCGGCATCAATACCCAAGGTTACTGGCACAGGCTCTACTGTTGCTGTAATTAGCGGTGAGTATAACGGGGTTAAGGGAAGCGCAGAGGAACTGGTTTTTCCTGTTGAATACTATCACGTTAGTTTGAATGCCGATGCAGTGGTTCAAGTTCCTGTAAAACAGTACAGCAAGATTATTGTGTATGTACTTGAGGGAAACTTAAACATACATGGCTTAAAAGATGCGTTAAGTGGCGGTAATGCTTATGTTTTGAGCGCAGATGAAACAATGGCATTTAGTGCTGGAAACGATTCTGCTCAATTCATGGTAATGCTATCAAGTCCACTTAATGAGCCCATAGCATGGCGTGGCCCCATTGTAATGAATACCCAAAAGGAGCTTAATGATGCCTTTGAGGAGCTGTACCAAGGGACTTTTTTAAAGGATAAGCCAGTGTAATATTTACAATATTGAAGCGTTATTTAAAGGCCTATTCCCTTATTGGAAATGGGCCTTTATAATGATATGTGGAAGAGTATAATTTAGTATAGTTTATAGTAGCATATGAAGGGGGATAGATTCTCTATATTAAAACGGCTTCACAGCTTTACGTATGCCTTTAACGGTTTACGAATTCTTTTTAAGGAGGAGCACAACGCTCGGATTCATTTAGTTGCAGCTATTTGCGCAATAGCTTTAGCAGGTGTGTTGAATGTCTCTGCTTTAGAGTGGGTTGCTATAACTATAGCTATAGGACTTGTAATTTCTCTTGAGGCGATGAACTCGGCAATTGAAAACTTGTCCGATTTTGTTTCTCCCAATAGGAATGACAATATTAAACGAGTAAAGGATATATCTGCAGCAGGTGTTCTTATTGCTTCCATTGCTGCTTTGGCAACAGGTTTGCTAATTTTTATTCCCAAAATCATAGAGTTATGCTAAAGACTTTACGAGAATCTTCGCGTTTGAATGAGACCCTTTTCATGGCGGCATTATCCCTGTTCTGCTTTGGTGTTTCAATTTTTCGGTATGTATATTCCGATACCAAGGTGTTTCTGTTTCTTAATTGGAACCTTTTTCTTGCCTTTATCCCCTGGGCGTTATCAAGTGTAGTGGTAATTAAACCTTCGTTAAAGAAATCGCGAGGTGTATTGTTCTTGTTGCTTGCAGCATGGTTGCTCTTCTTTCCTAATGCGCCTTATATTCTAACTGATTTGTTTCACCTTAGGCTGCGCTCTTCCATGCCTATTTGGTTTGACCTTATATTGATTCTCTCGTTTGCATGGACAGGTCTCCTTTTTGGATTCTTAAGTTTATTAGATATTGAACGAGTTTTACGCGATTTTGTAAAGCCAGTATATATCCCATTTATTTCTATTTTGCTTTTGTTTACAGGAAGTTTTGGCATTTACGTTGGGCGATTTCTTAGGTGGAATAGTTGGGATATCGTAGCTGAGCCTTTTAAACTATTCTATGATATTGGAGATAGATTTGTAAACCCATTTAACCACCCAAGAACATGGGGGATGACAATCTTTATGGGTATTTTCTTAAGCATAGTTTACTTTTCGTTTAGAATGGTAAAAAGGCGCAATTAGGATTTTTTAAAATATAAAACCGTTACGCATAAAGAGAATTACTTCCTTTAACGTAACGGTTTTTTACTTGTTAATACTTTTCTTGTGTGGCCGTTTTTTACACCCTCACCCTCTTCAATCTCAAACTATTGGATACTACCGATACTGAGCTTAGCGCCATTGCTGCTCCTGCAATCATGGGGTCAAACTGGTAACCAATTATAGGGTAGAGTATTCCTGCCGCAACGGGAATGCCAATAACATTATAAATAAACGCCCAGAAAAGGTTCTGCTTAACCGTACGCATGGTGCGCTGCGACAGCTTTATGGCTTTTGGCACTAGCGCTAAATCGGAGTTCATGATGGTAATTTTGGCTATATCCATAGCAAGGTCGGAGCCTTTACCCATGGCCATGCTAACATCGGCACGGGCAAGCGCTTGCGAGTCGTTAACTCCATCACCAATCATGGCAACTGTGTGCCCATCGGCTTTTAGCCTTTGTACTATGGAGTCCTTATCGTTTGGCAGTAGCTGTGCGTAGTACTGCTCAATACCTACTTTTTTGGCAACGGCTTTGGCTGTTTCTGTATTATCGCCGGTGAGCATAATGGGTGTTATGCCCATTGCCTTAAGCTGAGTAATTGCTTGTTGCGTGGTTTCCTTTACCTTATCGGATATGGCAATAACGGCTACAACGGTTTGGTTTGCTGCACAAAGTACTACCGTTTTTCCCTCTTTTTCCCAATTTGATATGTTGCTTTGGTAAGGAGTTGTGCTTATGCCATTATCCTCCATAAGGCTGGGGTTGCCAATGTAGTACTGTTGGTTGTTAATTGCTGCCGATGCTCCTTTCCCGTGAATGGATTGAAAGTTGGTTACATCAACGCTCTCTCCGTTTTTAAGGTTGATATGCTCCACAATGGCCGCAGCAAGTGGGTGCTCCGAGCGTGATTCTATAGCATGTATAGCCGCTTCGTGTAACGATTTGTTGCTATCGGCATCGGTCCAAAGAATGGTATCAACCTGAGGTTTGCCCTCGGTTAGTGTTCCCGTTTTATCAAAAATAATAGTGTCAACCTTATGCGCTAGCTCAAGGCTTTGGGCATCCTTAATTAGAATTCCTAGTTCGGCTCCGCGCCCAACGCCAACCATAATGGCAGTGGGAGTGGCAAGACCCAGTGCGCAGGGACATGCAATAGCTAGTACGGTAACCATGGCTAGAAGCCCATGAATAAAGCCCTGTTCGCCGCCAAGGACAAGCCATATTATAAACGTTAGTGCCGATATTACCATTACTGCTGGTACAAATATACCAGCAACCTTATCGGCCAGTTTTTGTACGGGGGCTTTGCTATTCTGTGCATCCTCAACCATTTTTATGATACGGCTAAGTACCGTTTCGCTGCCAATTTGTAGCGCTTTAATTGTAAGGCTACCCTTTTGGTTAGATGTTCCTGCAAAAACCTTTGAACTGGCGCCTTTGGCAACAGGTATGGGTTCTCCGGTGATTGTGCTCTCATCAACGTAGCTCTCGCCGTTTGTAACAACACCATCAACAGGAATCCTAGCGCCAGGCTTAACCAGCACAAGGTCGTCGGCTTTAAGTTCAGATATTGGCACATCCACAAAATCGCCATTAACAATTTTGGTTACCGTTGATGGCTGAAGCCCCATGAGCTTGCGAATGGACGATGCGGTTTTGCTCTTGGCACGCTCCTCGAGCCATTTCCCCAGTAGGATAAAGGATATTATTACGGTTGCCGATTCAAAGTAAACGTGTGGGTGCAACCCTCTGCTAATCCAGAATTCAGGGAAAAAGGTGTTGAATGCGCTGAAAATAAAGGCTATTGAGGTGCTTAAGGCCACAAGGGTATCCATGTTGGCCATAAGGTGCCGTGCCTGTTTTACTGCATTAACAAAGAATCCGCGGCCAAACCAGAATACAACAGGCGCTGCTAAAACCATAGATATCCAAGGTGAGAGATGCCAGTGCATAAAGCCCATTCCAAGTACAACTACAGGAACCGATAGCAGCGCTGAGTATATTGTGCGTAGCTTATACTGTTTTTCGGTGCGTTCGCGTGCCTCGCTAGCCTCCTTGTTCGGATCGTCGGATTCAATAATTAGGTCGTAGCCAATGGAGCGGATAACCTCTTGTAGCTTTTGTGGTGTAGCCGCTTGTGGGTCATACTGAGCCCAAGCCGTTTGGTTTGCAAAATTTACACCAGCATCGGTAACGCCTCCAACCGATTTTAGCATGGTTTCTACGCTCATTGCGCAACCAGCACATGACATGCCTGTTACGGGAAATATGGATTTGATTGTGTTGCTCATTGCTTTATATTTCTGGTTTTGATTCGTAGGATGTGGTTTTACAAAAGTATAAAACTTGCTATGCCAATGTGGCATTATGGGTTTAAAAAGTAAAAGCAGGGGAGCAGCCCTGCTTTTGGAGAGAAAAATGGACTATGTATTTATAGTTCCTCTGTTTCAACAATTTTTGCAAGTATTTCAGCGTAAGGCATCAATAGGTACTTATTGCCATCTAGCTCAACCTTGGTTCCTGCATACTGTCTAAAAAGCACTGTGTCTCCAATGGCAATGTCTGCATTATCTATATTTCCAACAGAGATTACCGTTGCTAAACTGGGTTCCTCCTTTACTGTATCGGGAATTATTAAACCCGATGTAGTAGTTTTTTCTTTACCACTAGTAACAGATAATACCACATGTTGGTTCAATGGAACTAGTTCTTTCATAATCGTTATGTGTTAGCTGTTTGTAATGTTAAGTAATCGCTTAATTTTTAATTGATCGAACCCAACCACCCAGTCACCTCCAATATTTGCTTGGGGAACTCCTTGCTGTCCTGTGGCTTGCACCATTCTGCGAGCGGCATCGGGATCACGAGAAACGTCTATATCCGAAAATGCAATACCATGCTGCCTTAAGAATGATTTTAGGGTATTGCACCATGGGCATGTGGGTGTAGAGTAAACTGTTACTGCTTTTTGTTGGTTGCCTTTTGATGTAGAACCAGTGGATACATTCTGCAAAAGGTTTTTATAGAAAGACTCGTCGTGACAGCCTTTTACCACATCCTTAACTTTTCCTTTCTCTAAAATGAGAAGGGATGGCGCCGATGTGACACCAAATGCAGGGTGTAAATCTTTTGCAACTTGAGCGTCGGCTGCATACATTGCTATTTTACACCCCGAATTTGATAAGGAGGTAAGGGTACGGTATGCACAATCGCTTACACCTGTCCCTTTTTTGTAAACAAGAAGAAGTGACTTCTCATTTACTGCCGATAATCTGTTGAATTCCGAGAGAGAGTTTACGTTTATCATATGTTATAATTTTACTTTTTGGGCTTTGGGGAGTTAGTATCCATTTTTGTGCCAAATAAATATACATATATACATATGACAAATATGGCATAAAATTTATTGTTGTTGGTTTTGAATCATGAAAGAATGACATGAAACAATACTGTTTTGTTGAACTTGTGCAATGCCATATTTTAATCAGGTATTGATTTCCGTTGGTCAAAAAGGCTATAATATATTTGAATTGTAGGCTGTTTTTTCCTTTACTGTTTATAGTTTTATATAAAATGGAATTTTAATATATTACAATTTAAAATCATGGTTGAACAAGAAAAGATACAACGAACACTGAGGCTTTTACTGTTGCTAAGCGGGCGAAAAAACTATACTATATCAGAATTAGCCGAAAAGCTTAGCACCACAAACAGAACGATATACAGGTATTTAGAGACATTTAGAGAAGTAGGGTTTCAAGTAGAAAGGATTAACGGGCGCTTTAGCATTGATAAAGTTTCACCACGATACAAGGAGTTAAGTAGCTTGCTCTATTTTTCTCCCGAGGAGGCTTATGTGCTTAGCAGGGCTTTGGATATTATTGACGATGGCAATCCTGTAAAACAACAACTGGTGGAGAAGCTCTACTCATTGTACGAGGCAAGAAACGTGGCTGCCACCATAGTAAAAAAGGCCAATTCCGAAATTGTTACAAATTTGGTAGATGCCATATCATTAGGAATGCAGGTTATCCTTAAAGATTATCAATCGTCCAATAGTAATAGCATAAGCGATAGGGTGGTAGAACCATTTGGTTTTACGTATAACTTCCTTTCGGTTTGGTGTTTCGATCCCGTATCGCAAACCAACAAGGTTTTCAAGACATCTAGAATTGGTACTGTTATTATTACTGGAAATAGGTGGCAGTTTGAGAAACATCATAAGGTTGGGCATTTGGATCATTTTCGTGTAGCAGGATACCAGACTCATAGCGTTTGTTTGCAGCTTAATTTGCGTGCTGCAAATTTGCTTAAAGAGGAGTATCCACTTGCTGAAACAGGAATGCGCCTACAAAAGGATGGAACGTATATATACGAAGCGGAAGTTTCCAACTTTGAAGGGGTTGGCCGATTTGTTCTGGGTTTACCTCAAGATATTAAAGTAATGGGCTCACAGGAGTTTATCGAATTTCTAAAAGAGAAAATGAAATGGCATCACCTTGCAGTTGATTCTTTAGCTAATGTTGAAAATCATTAGGTTATGTTTGATTGTGTGACAGTATTGTTATTTTAAACTCAATTTTTTTTTGATGAATAATTCCTTGTAAAACTATCACTTCGCTAAATTTACAACTGGGATAAATGGTGGCATATTAGGCCTTAGAAGCCCGTCCCTCACAATTTGTTTTAATGCTGGATAATTAGATGATGAAATTACGCCTCTGGACTAAATTTTTACCTGTTCTTGTTTTGGCAGTACTCCTAATTGCTAGTGCTGACACTGTTGCAGCCCCTGTTTTAAGGGACGAAGGCACAGTGCAGCAATCCTTACAAAACGGGGAGCAATTTGAGAAGAGCGGCGATTTTAATCAGGCGGCTAATGCGTATAATCAGGCGGCGACCTCTAGCTGGGAATTGGGAAACTTAAAGAATGCTCTTCAATATTTTGAGAAAGCCCTTTCTATGACCCTTAAAATAGGGAACAAGAACGGAGCTTATGTAATCCATACCAACATGGGGATGGTGGCGTCGGAGCAGGGCGATTTATCCCTTGCGCTGTCTCACTTTGAAAGTGCGTTAGGTTATGCTAGGCAGCTAAATCGTAAAAATGACATATCGGCATCGTTAATTAATTTGGGTAGTGCGTATTCTGATGCTACAGAATATAAAAAGGCTTTAAATGTACTAACCGAAGCGTTAAATCTTGCCTTAGAGCAAAACGACTCAAAACAAGTTAGGAATTGTTACTCTCTGTTAGCCAAGGTATCCGAGAAAATGGGCAACATAGCAAAATCAACAGAGTACTTTAACCTATTTTCCGCGGTATCGGCAAAGATTCAAAAGGAAGAGGCTGCACGTAAGGAGCAACAGGTTAAACGTATTGTGGATAGCGCAAAATATAGAGTCCAAGAAGTGCAAAAAGCAAAGGCTGCAACAGAAGTAGCCCTTTTGGAAAAAAGCGTAGAGCTGCAGCAAAAACAGCAAAATCTGGAAGTTGCAGAGCAAATATCGAAGGAGCAGCAAATGCAAATAGATCTGCTTAGCAAAGAGAAAGCGCTTCAGGAGGCTGAGATAAATAGGAATAGACTATTACGGAATATTTACCTCCTTGTTATTGTTATTATTCTTGGCTTTTCTGCTCTAATTCTATATGGTTATAATATCAAACGGAAGAACTATAAGATTCTCTCACAAAAGAACATCGAAATAAATAGACAAAAGGGGGAGATACAGCAGCAAGCCGAACAACTTTTGGAACTCAATGCACTAAAGGATAAGCTCTTTTCAATAATCTCTCACGATTTGCGAAGCCCATTATACTCGTTAATTGGGCTGCTAAATCTGGCCAAGGAGGGAAATTTAACCGAGGCCGAGTTCCGGTCGTTCCTTGCTGAGCTATCGGTGAATGTTGGTTACAACTCTGCTTTGCTGGAGAATCTACTTAACTGGTCCAAAAGCCAGATGCAGGGCATGGTTGTTAATCCATCGGCATTTAATTTATATACCATTGCCGATAACCAGATGAACTTTTACCAGAATAGAGCTATGGAAAAGGGGATAGATATGGTTAATAATGTTGGTAATAGTATTTTGGGCTTTGCCGACAAGGATATGATTGAGCTTGTTTTACGGAACCTAGTGGGAAATGCAATAAAATTCTGTTCCCATGGCGATGTAATTACCATAGATGCCACTAAGAAGGACGATACTGTAGTGCTTTCGGTTAAGGATACTGGTAAAGGGATTATGCCCGATGATATGCCCAAACTTTTTGGCAATCAGATATTCTCTAAGCGAGGCACAAACGATGAGAAGGGAACTGGTTTAGGGCTTATACTTTGTAAGGATTTTGTAACTCTTAATGGAGGTACTATTTGGGCTGAGAGCGAGGAGGGTAAAGGAAGCCGTTTCTTTGTGGCGCTTCCCACTTCTAGCGATTTTGTAAATGTTAGTGGAGCCGATTTTTCCTCATCGAGAAGTAGCAGATCCGAGAGCTCTGTTAAAATGTAGCCCTCGGAACTATCTGTTACTAGTATTGGTTTATGGATAGTACCTCTTCTGTACTCTTTCTTCTTTTTTCCCTTAGTTCGTCGGTTTCGGGATAGCCAAGTGTTATAATTAGGGCTACACGCTTACTTTTGGGAACATTAAGATGCTTTTTCACATCCTTCTCGTTAAACCATCCAAGAATGCATGTGCCTAGTCCTTCTGCCTTTGCCTGAAGACAGAGTTGTAATGCGGCAATTCCTATATCAATTAAAGGAAACTGCTTATCCTTAAAAACGCTTCCAAAGTTTGAATTGAAGTTGGCTGGTTCCATTACAATTACAATGTGAACGGGAGCCTGCTTGGTGAAATGGTTTATCCCAATAATTTTGTTTGATGTAGCGTCGGCTAGCTTATTCTTAAGCTCATTGTCATTAACCACAATAAACTTCCAGGGTTGAGCATTGCAGGCAGATGGAGCTATTCGTCCGGCCTCTATTATGCGCTCAATTTTTTCCGGTTCAACAGGCGTGTTTTTGTATGCTCTAACACTCTGACGGCTACGTAGCAGTTCTAAGAAATCGGTGGGATTAACGGTTGGTGTACTCATCGGCAATATCTTGTAAATTATTGGATTCTAAAACAATTATTTTTTCAGAGCTGTTTTGTGCTGCAAATATCATGGCCTTAGCCACATCGTGTGCCTCTATTCCCTTGTATTTGGCTAATGATCCAACAAAGAGGAATGAGAATATCCTAAAAAGAATTTTCCCTAACCCTTCGGAAAATCTGGTTTCGTTACGTTTACCTAGTAAAAGCGAAGGGCGAACAATTACTAAGCGCTCAAATCCTATATTGGAAAGCGATTGCTCCATTTCCCCCTTAACCTTTAGGTAAAAGTTCTTGCTCTTGGCGTTTGCGCCTATTGAACTAACCACCACAAAGTTATTTATCCCATTAGTTTTTGCTGCTTGGGCAATTTTTAGCACAAGGTCGTAGTCAACGGCTCTAAATGCTTTTCTTGTTCCAGCCTTTTTCATTGTTGTGCCAATGCAGCAGAACACACTATCGATGGGTGTGCTGGGGAATGAAATGTGCTCCCCAGATAAGGGAAGTATCTCCAGTTTACCAAGGGAATTAGGCTCTCTGTTCCGTTCAAAAGAAAAAATCTGAGCATAGGTTGGGTTCATGTTAAGTTCGCTAATTAGCTTGCTCCCAATTAAACCCGTTCCTCCAAAAATGGCTGCACTTTTCATCACTCCTCATTTTAAGTATGTAAAGATAACAATAATATGATTTTCCTCTTGGAACAGGATTGGCTGGTCAATAAGTGATTTTGTCTTTTCTACTACATGGTTATGATGTTATTGGAGATGAATTGCAAGGGCTGATGTAAAAGGTTACAGAAATGTTAAAATACTTTAAAATTCATTATTGTTGATTATCAATGCTATGTGATTTTGTTTGATAAAAAAGTTGGTGTGCAGTATTGACTTTATGGAAAAGTCGCCCGATTATTGCCTCTCAAACCCAAACTAAATTTTACGTGATGAAAAGAATTTTTGGATTACTTTCTGTTATTGCGCTTCTATTTACAGCGTGTCAGAAGGATGAAGTTGGAATGGTTCAACAAGATGAGCCTTTAGCGGTTAATGGGCAGATTATACCCGGAAGGTATATCGTTGTTTTAAAGAACGATGGACCTCAAAAGGTTTCTTCAAACGGAACTTATGCGCAGAAGCAGAAGGAAGTGCTATCCTATTCACAGGAGATTATGTCTAACCTACAATTGCCAAAGGAAAGCGTTAAGGCTACTTATTCTGGGGTTATAACAGGATTTGTTACTGAGCTGGCCGAATGGCAAGTTGCTAAGTTGCAGGGCGATAAACGAATTGCCTTTGTTGAGCCTGATAGGGTTATAACTCTTGGTGTTGACGCAAAGGGTAAACCTACTGGTGGTACTACATCTCCATCGCAAACAACTCCTTGGGGTATAAGTCGTATAGGGGGATTTGTTAGCTACTCAGGTACAGGAACAGCATGGATTATTGATACAGGAATTGATTTGGATCATGCCGATTTAAATGTTGATGTTGCTAGGAGTCGTACTTTTGTTGACCGAACAAAGAATGCCGATGATGAGAATGGCCATGGAACTCACGTAGCTGGAACTGTTGCTGCTCTTAATAACACTATTGGTGTTGTAGGTGTTGCAGCAGGTGCTCCTGTTGTTGCTGTTAGAGTTCTAGATCGTCGTGGGAGTGGTTCTTACTCATGGATTATTGCAGGTGTTGACTATGTTGGTGCTAATGCAAAAAGTGGCGATGTTGTTAATATGAGCCTTGGTGGTCCTTCATCTGATGCGTTAGACCAAGCTGTTCTTAATGCTGCAGCTAAGGGAATTAAATTTGCAATTGCAGCAGGTAACGAGAGCCAAAACTCTAATAATGTTTCTCCTGCACGTGTTAATCATCAGAATGTTTACACAATTTCGGCAATGGACTCTAAGGATGTATTTGCATCGTTCTCAAACTATGCAAATCCTCCAGTTGACTATTGTGCCCCTGGCGTTAACATTTACTCTACATACAAAGGAGGTGGTTACTCTACCCTAAGTGGTACTTCAATGGCTTCACCACATGCTTGCGGTGTTCTTCTACTTGGTGCACCACGTACTGATGGTTATGTACTTAACGATCCTGATGGAAATGCTGACCCAATAATTCACAGATAGAGAGCGTTACCTTGTATTAAAAAAAGATGGCCGAAATTTTCGGCCATCTTTTTGTTTAGTATCCCGCGGCGTTACCATCCTTTCGCGATTCCGATGCACCAAAGTAAACGCCCTTTTCTGCATCCCACATTATGGCTTGGTAGCCTCCATAGCCACCTACATCGTATGTAACTTTATGCCCTTTAAGCACAAGGTTCCGAATGGTGTGGTAATCAAATCCCGATTCAAGAAAAACAACACCACCATTGGTCATTCTCTCATCAGTAGGTTCAGAGCTGCCATCGTGCTGAACTCGGGGGGCGTCGCCAGCTTCCTGTAGGTTCATGCCAAAATCAATAAGGTTTACTACAATTTGTGCATGCCCCTGTGGTTGCATGGCTCCACCCATAACACCAAAGCTAATCCATGGCTTACCATCTTTGGTTATAAATGCTGGAATTATGGTATGGAATGGCCTTTTCCCTGGTTCAAAAACATTGGGGTGCCCTTCTTGTAACGAGAACATTTCGCCTCTATCCTGAAGTACAAAGCCTAGCTCATCGGGAGTCATTCCAGAGCCCATGCCCCTGTAGTTACTCTGTATAAGCGAAACCATATTGCCATTCTTATCGGCTACCGTTAGATAAATGGTACTGGGAGAGCTAAGTATTCCCGCATCGTAGGATTTTGCCGCACGGTTGGGGTTAATTAGCTTGGCCCTTTCCCTTGCATACTCTTTTGATATAAGCTCTTGAACAGGGATGTTTGAGAAAGCGGGATCGGCATAGTAACGGGCTCTATCCTCAAATGTCAACTTTTTAGCTTCTATAAATAAGTGTAGATACTCTGCGCTACCAAATCCCATGCTTTTAATATCGTACTGTTCTAAGATGTTTAGTATTTGTAATGCTGCAATACCTTGTCCATTTGGTGGCAGTTCCCAAACATCGTAACCTCTATAGTTTGTACTAACAGGGGTAATCCACTCCGATTTGTGCGAGGCCAAATCATTATAGGAGAGAAACCCTCCATTGCGTTTCATGTACGAATCTATTGTTTTGGCAATGTTACCCTTGTAGAACTCGTCGCGCCCTTTTTTTGCTATAGCTTCGTAAGTGTTTGCTAGGTAGGGATTTTTAAATAGTTCTCCTTTTTCAGGTGTTTTGCCGTTGGGCATGTAGGTCTCCTTAAAGTTTTCGTACTGCGAGAGCCTGTACGACGATGAGCGCATGTAGTAAGCAATAAGCTCCGTAACCGGAAACCCTTCGCGGGCATAGCTTATGGCAGGAGCTAAAATGGTTTCCATTTTAATGGAACCAAATCGATTGTGCAGTTCAAACCATCCATCAACACAGCCTGGAACCGAGACGGGCAGAGGGCCTAGGGCTGGAATGTGCGTAATCCCCTGTTCTTTGAAGTACTCAAGGGTTAAAGACTTGGGTGAACGTCCGCTGGCATTTAGGCCATACAGCTGCTGGGTTTTGGCATCCCAAACTATGGCAAATAGGTCGCCACCAATGCCGCATCCAGTGGGTTCTACCAGTCCAAGCATTGCGTTTGCAGCAATTGCTGCATCAACAGCGCTACCTCCCTGTTTAAGTATATCAAGGGCTACTTGTGTAGCAAGGGGCTGGCTTGTTGCTACCATACCGTGTTTGGCAATAACCTCGGAGCGGGTTGCAAAATTTAGTCCAGTTACCCTATCCTGAGCCATAGTATTACCTAGCACAAGTGTGAATAGGAGTAAGCTTAGCGTTAATCTTGTCATGGGTTTGGGTTTTGGTTATGAGTATATGACTTTGTTGTAATGTAAAAGTTTAGAGCTACATATAAAAGCAAAGGGCTACCCGTGTGGGCAGCCCTTTGGTATAAAGAGGTACAACTGAATTTAGTATCCAAAAATTTGTTCGCGGGAAACCTTTGTTACTGGACCGTAAAGCTTTTCAATCTCTTCAAAGTTGAAATCGCTTTCTTTACCTAGAATAACATAGGTTTTGGGCTTACCCTTAACGTATTCCTGTTGGAACTTCTTAATATCAGCAAGAGTAATGTTAGGAATGGTTTGGAAGTAGGTTTTACGAATATCCTCCTTGCGACCCATCTTTTGGGCATATAGGTAATCCCATATAATATCGAGCTTGGATATACGCTCTGTTCTTATATCCGATAGGATAGACTGCTTTGCTAAATTAAATGCAGTTTCAGACTCAGGCATATCGGTAAATAGCTCATTAAACGCATTAAATGCATCAATTACTTTATCGTTTTGGGTTGCAATAAAGCTGTTGTTCATGAATGGTTTAGCAGTTGAGTTTGGAATGCTATAAGTGGCACGAGCCGTGTATGCCAAGCTACGTTTTTCCCTCATCTCCTGGAAAACAATGGCATTCATACCGCCACCAAAGTAGTTGTTGTACATACGAATTGTTGGCAACAGGTTAGCATTGTATGGGCCACCTTTAGTAACAGTTTGAAGATATGACTGCTTAGCATCGTAATCGGTAAATAGTACCCTATTGCTAGGTGTTTCAAGTGGCTCAAAAGATTTTTCTGCTGGAATTTCAAGGGTTTTCTTAGGAACCTTGTGGTACTTTGTAATAGCCTTTTTAAAATCGGCTGCTTTATCGGGGCCGTAGTAAATAACCTTGTGAGGGTATGCAGTAAACTGTTTTATTTTAGCAATAAGCTCTTCGGCTTTTAGCAACTTTAGCTGCTCCTCTGGAACTATGTTAGTAAATGTTGATTGTTCTCCATAGGTAGCGTAGCTTACCAAACCTGCAAATACGTTGCGTTGGCTTAGCTTATTGTCCTCTCTACTTTTAAGTATATTGGCAACCATGCTGTTTAAAGCGTTCTGATCTGCTTTGCCATCGTTAAGAAGGGATTCAAATAGCTCAATAGCCTTAGGTGCGTTTTCGCTTAGCCCTGAGAGCAAAACGTAGGTCTCGTCCTCGCCTGGGTAAACGCTATACGAGCAGGCCATTTTGTAAAACTCTTGGCTAACCTCTTCGGCCGATAGCTTTGATGTTCCAATTAGCTGCAGGTATTGTGCTGCAAGATTAATTGAAGGATCGCTGTTACTACCAAAGGGCAAGTAATATGCTAAGGTAAAGGTGTTATTCTCAGTATTCTGCTTGTACAGTATTTCTATGTTTTTATTCAGAGCAAGTTTGGTTATATCCTTCTCGTAATCAATAAAAACAGGTTCTATTGGGGTTACTGTTTTTGCCTTAATGTTTTTAAGAAAATCAGACTCTGCATTTCTGTTTATATGGATAGGGGTTATTGCTGGTTTTTGAACCTTTGCAATTTCCTCTGGATTACCTTTACGCTTATATACAACTACATAATTGTTGTTTAAATGCTCGTTGGCAAACTTAACAAGGTCGGCTTTGGTAATTTTACCATACTCGTTAATTTGGTTAATAGCATCTTTCCACTCAATGTTGTTAAGGTAGCTCATGTACATAACGCGAGCGCGTCCGTTGCTCGATTCGTACATTTTCATCTCCCTAAGCTTTAGGTTGTTAATAGCAGCCTCAAGCATCCAGTCGGGGAACTCACCCTTTTTTAGGAGTTCAATTTGGGAAAGCAAAAGATCTTTTACCTCTTCAAGCGTTTGCCCGTTTTTATTGCGTCCATAAAGCTGAAGAATGGAGTAGTCGGTAAGCTTCATGTTGTAGGCGCCAGAACCAAGGGTAAGCTGTTTTTTGTTGATGTTTAAATCAATAAGACCTGCTTTGCCGTTGGCCAGCATCATGGAAAGCATATCGGCCATAAGCGCCTCGTTGGAGTTAGCACCCTTAAAACGATAAGCTAAAAGAATGTTTTCGGCTTCAAGACCAGTAACTTCGCTAATAACGGGTTGGGTTATTGGGGTTTCCTTCTCGTACTTAAATTCAGGTAAATCTTTAGCCGTTAGCTTGCCAAAATGTTGGGCAACTACTTTTATAGCCTCATCGGGGTTAAAATCGCCAGCCATTACAACCGCCATGTTATTAGGAATGTAATACCGTTGGTAAAACTCCCTAATATTTTTCATCGATGGGTTTTTAAGGTGTTCTGCCTCACCAAGAACGGTTTGCTGTCCGTATGGGTGGTTGGGTAGCAACGATTTTAGTAGCGCCTCCGATGCTTTTCTTCCGTCGTTGGTTAACGACATGTTTTTCTCTTCGTAAACCGTTTCCAGCTCTGTATGGAACAGCCTTAGTACTGGTTGATTAAATCTGTCGGCTTGAATGGCCGCCCAGTTATCAATTTGATTACTAGGTATATTCTCTATGTAAACGGTGTAGTCATATGAAGTACCCGCATTGGTTCCTGTAGCACCAATTGCGCTCATTAGCTTATCGTACTCATTTGGAATGGCAAGTTTTGAAGCCTCAAACGATATGCTATCAATTACATGGTAAATGGCAGCGCGCTTGTCGTTATCGGTTTCAACCCTGTATATTTCAAAAAGTGAGTCCACCTTGTTAATAAGAGCACTTTCTCCTTCCCAATCAAGAGTTCCAAAGTTGGGAGTACCCTTAAACATCATGTGCTCAAAGTAGTGAGCTAAGCCCGTTGTTTCTTTTGGATCGTTTTTGCCCCCTACGCGAACAGCCACATAGGTTTGAATTCTAGGCTCATCTTTATAAACGCTCATGTAAACCTTTAACCCGTTATCGAGGGTGTAAATTCTCGTGTTTAGTGGGTCACCAGGAACTGTTTCATACTTAAACTCTTGAGCAGGTGCATTAAAGCTCAGCAGGAACAGAACTGCCGATAAAATGAACCAAAGAGATTTGCTTTTTTTCATTCGACGTAATTTTAGGTTAACGATATGGTTAGATTGGTTTGAATCAAAAAGTTTAATGAGTAAAGGAAATAACAAAACTTTAGTTTTTAGGTGAATTCCAAAAAAAAACTCATTTTTACGCCAATTCATGGTGAGTCGATTTTAGCAAGTAACAACCCCATAAAACTCTAACATTAATTGAAATGAGAGCACGAATACTAGTACTTAGCATAGCGCTTTTGGGCGTTATGGGTTCATGTAGCGAACCCAAAAACACATTCTCCGATGGCGACTGGTTGGGCATTTTAAATATTGATACAGAAGATCCCTCGCTTCAAGTTCCATTCAATATGCGGCACTATACCGATGCAAAAGGTGTGGAACGCGTTGAGGTTATAAATGCCGATGAGGTTATAACCGTTACCGAAATAGGGCGATTAGGTGATACCATATTTATGCGTATGCCAGTTTTTACTAGTGAATTTTACTTTACTGTTCGCAACGACTCTTTGGTTGGGACTTATTATCCTAAAGGCAAATCCATGGGGAATGGGTACGAATTTTATGGAGTAAAGGGCGAGACTAATCGATTTCCATGGGCTACCGATGCACCTGTTGGCAATGTAGGAGGGCGTTGGGAAATGGTTGAGAATCCTGGGCAACCCGATTCTTCGGTTATGATTGGTGAGTTTACCCAAAACGAAGGCGTTGTTACTGGTTCTGTTCTTAGCCCTGGAGGCGATATGCGTTACTTGCAAGGAGTACTGTCGGGCAGTAAGTTCATGCTATCGGGTGTTGATGGAGCGCATACTGTAGTGTTTACCGCTACCCTTAGTGAGGATGGACAACTTGTTGATGGCCGTTTTCTGGGAAGCCCCCGTTGGCGGTCAACATGGAAGGCCTCACGAAACGATACCATTACCTTGCCCCAATCTGATGAGCTGGTTAGGGTTAAACTAGGAAGTGAGCCCTTTACCTTTGCTCTACCCAACTCAACTGGCGATACCATTTCTCTTAACGACGATGAGTTTAAGGGCAAAGTGGTAATTGTTTCAGCATCGGGTTCGTGGTGCCCAAACTGTATGGACGAAACCCGCTTGTTTGCCGAGTTTTACAATAAGTATAGCGATAAGGGCTTACGTGTAGTAGCGCTTTGCTTTGAGAGTAACGATAGAGAGGCATCTTTTAGATCCATTAATAGATTTAAGGAACAAACAGGTGCAACCTATCCTTTCCTTTACGCAGGCGCAAGGGGCAAAGAGAATAGGGATTCCATTCTCTACGTTTTAGGGGGACAAATGGCTTACCCAACATCAATTATAATTGATAAATCTGGTAAAATACGCTCGGTTCACACCGGTTTTAGCGGACCAGGAACGGGTGTGCATTACACTGAGTATGTTGATAAAACTACCAAACTAATAGAGGCTCTTTTGGCAGAGTAAAATCTTTGTTATTAGCTTATTTGTTTAAAACGATGCTCTAGCACAGGGCATCGTTTTTCTTTAAAAACGAAGGGTTAGCTGGGCAAAGTTGCCTGTTAGGGTAAGTGAAACCTTGCTGTTATTTATTCTATGTATTCTGGGTATGGTGTACCCTACCAAGCTCCCCAGTACTGCTCCTGCTAATACATCGGAGGGGAAGTGCATTCCAGCCTCAATCCTAAGGTAACCCACAAGCGTTGCTGCCGATAGACTGGAAACCCATATTAAAGTGGAGTATCCGCTTTTGCCATATAAGTTGGTATAAACGGTTGATAGAAATACTGCAGAGCAAAAGGCCATAGATGTATGTCCCGATACAAATGATTTTTGTGGGCTTCCCTCATCAAACAGCTCCTTTTTTTCATCTGATGATAGTGACTGATTGTAAAGATAGGGGCGCTTTCTCTGAAAAGTATTTTTTGTTAGCGTGGTAAGTGTACGGTTTACGTAAATGGTTTCTATGTATATAGCTGATAGGGTTACTACTTGCTGCCACTCCTTGTTGATTAGCGGTTTTAGTCCTAGCGCTGCAGGAGCAATAAAAAGTACGTCCCTAAAAACATCGCTTGCTTTTTCTGCGCTGTAAGATGCTTTTGTGGTAGCAAATCTATCAAATCGGTTAATATGCGTAGAGTTAAACAGTGATAGTTGTGCATCGGTTAAGGGCATGGGTTCCTCTAATCCATAGGTGTTAATGAGCGAAACGCCTAATACCGATGCTAGAATAGGAATTTCGGTGCTTAGTTTAAGCTTGTATGGGAATGCCTGTTCCTGTGTAAATGAGCGCTGCGTACAGCCTATAATTGTTAGTAGGATAAGTGCAAAGGGCTTCTTAAAAAAGTTCATAGGTTTAAAAGCTACTCTAAGCTTAGAGTGTTCCACTTAGCAAGTGGCTTGTTAGCAGCGTAGAAAAGAATAGTGCAAAAATAGTGAAGAATTGCATCTTTATTGTTTTTATTGGATGAAGAAGCATAAGCATTCCCAATCCTGCAACAAAGGAGATTACGCCTAAGTAAAAATTGGCCTCGCCAAACCAGCTCGTAGTGCCCCATATCAAGGACATTAGAAAAATGCACCCAATGAGTACCGATAGTATAATGCGGCCTCCCAAATTCATAGGCTGAAGCAAAAATTTTCCATGAGGAAATACCACAATGGGTACATAAAACAGAATGAGAGTGAAAATGCTAATGGTTAGCCACAGGTTGGTATTTACAACAATAACATTGGATACCATTGAGATGAATGCAAGGCTAGTAAAAGCAAGGTATAGCCCAAAAGCAAATTTATTTAACCCCTTCATACTGTAGTTGTTTTCAAGTAATACTTAGTGCTTGTACACGTGTTTTTGTAAACTAGTAATTACGCATTGTAGGACTGAGTGCAAGAAAGTCAAGGTGAAAAAAGGCTAACAGTACTACAAGTTAATAAATATAAAAGCAAAGTCAATAATTTGCTGTGTTCAACTTTTGCTAGGGGGTATTCTTATGCCAAAAACCAGAACATCGTCCACTTGGAAATTTTCTCCTTTCCACGATTCAAAGGATTCGTTAAGGAGTTTATGCTGAACGCTTACAGGCATTTTGTGTATGCGCATAAGCAGCTCCTTAAAGCGCTTAGATAAGAACTTGCTGTTTTTGTCTCCCCCAAACTGATCTGCAAATCCATCGGAGAAAAGGTAAATCATATCGATCCCATCGCAGGAAAGCGTGTGGTTTGTAAAGTTTGCCTTTTCGTTTAGGTGAATTCCAACAGGCATTTTGTCTCCTTTAATTTCGGTTAGTGTTCCGTCCTTAATGTAGTAAAGAGGATTGTAAGCGCCTGCAAACTGAATGGTATTGTCGCATGTATCAATTACGCAAATAGCTATATCCATTCCATCTTTTGTTTCGCCTTCGGTACCTTTTTGCGATAGCGTAGTTTTAATGTATAATCGTAAAGTGTTCAGAATTAGTGCTGGTTGGGTCTCCTCGTTGCGTGTTACAATGTCGTTTAGGAACGATAGCCCAAGCATACTCATAAAGGCACCGGGCACGCCATGGCCTGTGCAGTCGGCAACTGCAATAATTGTTTTGCAATCCTTTTGTCCAATCCAGTAAAAGTCTCCACTAACAATATCGCGGGGTTTGAATAGCACAAAGTGCTCAGGAATAATTTTGCTTATGCTATCTTTATTGGGCATTGCTGCTGTTTGTATCCGCTTAGCGTACACAATACTTTGGGTTATCTCCTCGTTTTGCCTAACTATTTTATCGCGTTGTTGCTCTATTTCGTCCCGTTGGGTTTCAATCTCCTCTTTTTGCTGTAGTATTTCCCTGTTCTGGTTGGCCAGTTCATCTCTTTGTGTGCTAAGCTCCTTGTTTTGTTGAGCAATTGTTGCTGTGCGTTCTTTCACTTTTTGCTCAAGTATATCGCGCTCCTTCTTTAGTTGGCGCTCTCTGAGTTTCATCAGTAAAAAAACAACAACAGCAATAAATGCTATGCACAAGGCAATGAACCATGGTGTTTCCCAAAATTGCGGTTTAATGTAAATTGGTAAAGGGATAACGCTACTTTCCCGTTGTAGGGCATCCTTAGCCCTTACCTTAATGGTATATTCTCCCGATGGGAGATAGGGGAGTTCAATTGCAGGTGCTGAGTTCCATTCCGACCAGCGCGACATTAGCCCCTCTATTTTAAATTGAAATTGAGTGGACTGCTCTTTTAAGAAGAATGGAGCCGAAACCCTTATGGTTATTGCACTTTGCTCCTTGGTTAAGCTTATGTGTTTAGGATGTAGAATGGCTCCATTATAATCAAGAATTTGTTTGATGAATATGGGAAGCGTATTATCTATTTCAATTTGAATTGGGTTATTGATAAGTACAATCTGGCTGTTGTTGTTTACCATCACTAGTTGCGATGTACTACTCGAGATGTAGTTGATGCCATCAAACAATCCAATAAGAGGTGCTGCATTGCCTAGTTTTTCATTATCTCCCGATTGGTATTGCCAGCCATTTTCTGTAAACAGCCATACTTTATGCTGTTCTGTTATAGCTCCAAATACTGTTTTTTTGGTAATTAGGGTGTCTCTCTTAAATGTGTCGTCGGCTGCCAATTGGTATATATTGCCCGATACCAGTAGGTAAATTGCAGTTCCAATATTAAAGGCCTGTAGAGAGCCATTGTCCACCGATGGTAACTCATACGATGCAATAAAGGGTTGGCCTTCTCCATTGGCTTTTACGTAGTAAACTTGGGAGTCGGTTGTTACAATAAGGCTATTATCGCTATTCTCGGCAATTGATTTAACCTGTTCGTTACCAAAGTTATGCACAAGTTGGGCTGTAAAGTCTTTTGGCACTATGAACAAGCTACTACTCCCTCCAATTATAGTTCCCTGCTTCTTGCTAATTTTAATCGTATTTACTTGTATGTTGGGGATAATGGTTTTTGCATTTGTCCCCGATACTAGGTAAAGCCCAGTTGAGGTTCCTACTAGTAATTGCTTGTTAAATGGCTCTAGGTGAGTGCACTTTCCATTTATCGATTCAATTTTTTTGAAAAAGTACTCTACGGATTGTAACGTTAGCACTTTTTTATATTGTACTCCCTCTTTCGAATTTAATCTACTATCTGTTTCGTTAACCGACGAGGATACTGGCTCTTCTTCATCTTTAGGTTTACTTGAGGTTATTTTTTGCCATAAACGACCAAAAAAACGTTTTCTCTTTACGTTGGGTTCTTCTTCTGTTTTTCCTTCAACAGCTTGTGAATCTGGTGTCAGGGTAACTTTTTTCTCTACTTTGGTGTTCCTTTTAACGGTAATCTCTTTAAATGTTTTTTGCTCTTCCAAAATGTAAAGACCTTCACTTGTTCCTACATAGTATGTGCCGTTTAGATTTATTGTTGATAACACATACCCAGTAAGCCCCTTAAAGTGATTGATGGTTTCTATGGGTAAACTTAAGTCGGCCCTTGAAATACCCATGGTATGGGCAATCCATAAACCGCCGTTTTTATCTTTGCCTAGCGTTTGAATTTCATCATCGGGTAAGCCCGTTTCGTAATTAAGTACATGTTTGGTTTTACCCGTTTTAGTATTGATAACAATACAGCCTCCAAGTTTTGTTGATAGGGCTATTGTATGCTCATTAATGGCAATTCCTCCTGTAATAATACTCTCCTTTAAAAAGTGCTGGTCGTTTATAGCAATCCTATTAAACTTACTGCCATTGAAAGTAAAAAGATAACCTTGGTTATCAATTATATAAACCTCTGTGTTGTTGTGATTGGAGAAAAGGGAGCCAATTTCTATAATTTCTTGTGGTTGCTTCACATTGGTAGCTTTACCACTTGTTACTTTCTGTACTTTCCTGTTATTGGTAATGACAAATAGTGTTTCATTTAAATAGAAAGCATCGGTTAGTATTTTTGTGCTATCGTTAATGCTATATAATGGAGTAGTGTTGGCCTGTTCACTGTTTACCTCTAGTATGGTTTGAGTCCCTATAGCAATAATTTTTTCCTGGTAACCTATAATTTTATGGTAGTAATCATAGGTTGTATCTGCAATGGGTTGGGCTGCTAGCTGCTTGTTTTGCTCCCTATTAATTAGAAAAAGTCCCTTTTCTGTGCTAACAACTATCTTTTTGTTTATGGTAAAGGACAATGGTTTATCCTCTTTGAAAATCAAATCCCACTGAAAGCCATCAAACGAGTAAAGTCCTTTGTTATTGAGTAAATATATGGTTCCATT
>DHVO01000001.1 GCA_002412705.1 Bacteroidales bacterium UBA5206
GCGGCTTTTAACGTTTTTTAAGGGTACTTACCTTGGCTATAAAGGCTAATTATAATGGGTATAAATAACTAGTACACTTTTTGAATTAAAGGGTTACGATATATATTTATATGCCGATAAGTATATATGAAGTATCGCTAATAATAAGTAAATCAATAGTTTTGCTATGAAGCGTAAACTTATACCATTCTTAATTATTGTAATAGTTCCTCAGTTGTTTCTTGCAATTGCTATTCTTAGTAAACCAAAAGAAAGCAGTAGTATAGCACAGATTCAGGAACTTAAGCAAAGGGTTATGTCTAAACCCCAAAAGGCAGTAGATCATGGTCTGTTTGCCGAGCTACAGAAAGAATTTAAAACGCCTCAAGAAGTTACTGCCGCTTGCTTATCATGCCATACTGGTAGGGCTAAAGAGGTTATGTCAACCCATCACTGGTTGTGGGAGCGCGAGTCGTTTATTGAGGGACGCGGAGTTGTGTCGCTGGGGAAGAAGAACCTGTTAAACAACTACTGTACGGGGATACGTAGTAGCGAGGGTAGCTGTAACAAGTGCCATGCAGGTTATGGGTGGGGCGATAAGTCCTTCGACTTTACCAACGAGCTTAATGTGGATTGTATTGTTTGCCATGATAATACCGAGACCTACGAGAAGGCCTCGGGTGGCTCTGGTTACCCATACATGGAAGGGCCACTTAAACCCGATTATAAGCACATTACAGCAAACATTGGTAAGCCAACAAAGTATAATTGCGGTTACTGTCACTTTTACAGCGCTGGAGGAAACAACATCAAACATGGACACCTTGAGGAGGCCTTACTTGATTGTAGCCGCGATGTTGATGTGCACATGACCAGTGAGGGAATGGATATGAACTGTACCGATTGCCACGAAACCAAAAACCACGTAATGAATGGCAGGTACTACGGAACCGCATCTAACGATTACAATAGGGCTACCTGTGAGCAGTGCCATGGCGATTTCCCTCACGAAAAGAGCATACTTAATGAGCATAGCATAAAGGTAGCCTGCCAAGCCTGCCATATCCCTGTATATGCTAAGGTGAACTCAACCAAGATGTACTGGGATTGGTCCACTGCAACGGGCATGAGAGATGGGCAGCCCTATGAGGAGAAGGATTCTTTGGGAAATAAAACCTATCAGTCCATTAAGGGTTCTGCGCAATGGGCAAACAATGTTAAGCCAGAATATGTATGGTTTAACGGACAAGCAAACCATACCCTAGTTACCGACTCTCTTACCGAGTTCCCTGTGAAAATAAATACCCTTTACGGTGAGTATCGGGATCCAAAAGCGAAGATATGGCCCGTGAAGATTCATAGGGGAAAGCAACCTATGGATAAAAATTACAAGCGGCTACTACAAGCAAAACTTTGGGATGCAGAGAAGAATAAGGGTGCATTGTGGGTTGATTTTAATTGGGACGAGGCACTGAAAAAGGGTATGGAGTACATTGACGTTCCCTATAGTGGTGAGTGGGAGTTTGTGGAAACGGAGATGTATCTTCCAATAAGCCACATGGTTTCGCCAAAGGAGAAAACGGTGAGCTGCAACGAGTGTCACACTAGGGAGAACTCACGCCTTGAGGGTTTAACCGACTTTTACTTACCTGGTCGCGACAGGAACAAAACCGTTGACTTAGCAGGAACCCTTATCATTGTTCTATCTATACTTGGCGTAATGGGACATGGTGCGCTGCGTGTACTGGCATCGAAAAAGCGAAAACAACAACAGAACCTTATAGGAGAATAGTTTATGGCAACAAAAACATACATATATAAGATTTTTGAGAGGTTTTGGCATTGGACTCAAGCCTTTCTAATCCTATTTCTGGCGCTAACGGGCTTTGAGATTCATAGCTCATTCTCATTAATGGGCTTTGAGAGTGCCGTTTACTGGCACAACTTTGCAAGCTGGGCATTAATTGTGCTTATCATATTTGCAATATTTTGGCACTTTACAACAGGTGAGTGGAGGCAATATATTCCAACAAGAGCCTTTATCCGCGATCAAATTCGCTACTACATTACAGGCATTTTTAAGAATGCTCCGCATCCAACCAAAAAATCGGTGTACAATAAGTTTAATCCGCTTCAGCGTATTATTTACCTTGGTTTAAAAGTGCTTGTTATTCCAGTTCAAGTGTTAACAGGAATACTTTACATGTTTTACAGGTACCCACAAGGGGGCAAAATAGAGATTATTAATGTTGATGGCCTTGAAATTATAGCCATTGTGCATACCATAGGGGCGTTTACGCTAATAGCGTTTGTTATAGCACACGTTTACCTTACCACAACAGGCAAATCTCCACTTGAATCTATTAAGGCCATGATTACTGGTTGGGAAGAACTTGAGCACGATGAAGAGGAAACGTTGAATAATGACGCTAATGCTGAAAGTAAATAGGACGTTATGAAAAAACAGCTATCACTCATTTTATCTGGCCTCGTTTTGATAGGGCTTACCATGTGTAACCCACCCGAAACAGTGGAGGAACCAATTTCTGGCGAAGCGGCTTTCGATTCGCTAATAACCTACATAGAGCGGAGTGGCGATATTATTAATAGTTCAAGTACTCCCGCAATGGTATCGGCTCAGGA
>DHVO01000076.1 GCA_002412705.1 Bacteroidales bacterium UBA5206
GCATAGACTGGATGGTAAAGGATGAACAAGCAACCATATCGCCCAAAGATTTGGTACACCCTCTATTTGCTGATGCCGAAAAAAACTTTACTTATGGTAAAAAGTAAACATACCATTCTTGTTACGGGAAGCAACGGTCAGCTGGGCAATGAGCTTAAGAGGCTCCAACACGAGTACCCTGAATTTGATTTTATATTTACCGATTCCTCCGATTTGGATATTACCAACAAGGAGAGCGTACACAAATATATAAACAGGGTAAAACCCGATATTACCATAAACTGTGCTGCTTACACCGCTGTTGACGATGCCGAAACAAATGCTAGCGATGCCATGCTGCTTAATGGAGAGGCTCCAGGTTTTTTAGCCGATGCAACTTCACAAATAGGGAAAAAGCTAATACACATATCAACCGATTATGTATTTGGAGGCTCAGGAAACACGCCATTTAAAGAAAACTCCCCCACAAATCCAAACTCGGTCTATGGAAAAACAAAGCTAATAGGAGAAGCAAATGCCATGAAGATGGGCAATGCAATTGTTTTAAGAACTGCTTGGCTCTACTCTTCGTTTGGGAATAATTTTGTTAAAACCATTAAAAGATTAGCAAGTAGCAATTATGAAATAAAAGTTGTGTTCGATCAGATTGGCTCCCCCACCTGGGCACACGATTTGGCTCAAGCAGTACTAGCAATATGTTCTGCCCCAAACTTCACAACAGGAATATACCATTACACCAACGAAGGGGTTTGCAGCTGGTACGACTTTGCCTTAGAAATTGTAAATTGGTACAACTATAGCTGCAGCGTAATACCTGTTGAGACAAGTAGTTTCCCTCGGCCGGCAAATCGCCCTGCTTATAGTGTGCTCAACAAAAATCTTATTAAAAGCACGTATGGATTAGCCATCCCACATTGGAAAAAGAGTCTCCAGTGCTGCTTAAAAGAAATAGAGTAAGTAACCGAAAAATATTGGCCATGAAAGAACTTGATATGGACGAAATGGTTCTGCGCAAGGCAGAGAAGTGGATTCAACCACAATTTGATAAGGTCACACGAGAAAAAGTCCAATACCTAATTGATTCTGATAAAAAAGAGCTTACAGAATCATTCTACAAAGATTTGGATTTTGGAACTGGCGGATTAAGAGGAATTATGGGTGTTGGAACCAACCGAATGAACAACTACACGGTTGGAATGGCCACACAAGGATTATCAAATTACATTTTAAAACAATTTAGTGCTCTTTCTGAAATTCGCGTTGCCATAGCTTTCGATTCTCGAAACAACAGCATGAAGTTTGCCGACGTGGCTGCAAAGGTATTCTCCTCCAATGGTATAAAAGTTTACCTTTTTGAAGCTCTTAGACCAACTCCAGAACTTAGCTTTGCTATTAGAACCCTAAAGTGCCAATGCGGAATTGTTGTTACCGCTTCGCATAATCCCAAGGAGTATAACGGCTATAAGGTTTACTGGGAAGACGGTGGACAAATTGTTCCACCACACGACGCGAACATCATTGCCGAAGTTAAGCGCATTACAGATATATCCGAGGTAAAGTTCGAAGGGGACAACAATCTAATAAAGGTAATTGGTTCCGAAATGGACGAGATTTACCTTAACACCCTCTCATCGCTATCGCTATCTCCAGATATCAACAAAAAGTACAGCAACCTAAAAATTGTTTACACTCCATTGCATGGTACTGGAGTAAAACTTGTACCTAATGCTCTACATAAATTTGGATTTCAAAACGTTACCACAATTGCCGAACAAGCCGTAATTGATGGCAATTTTCCAACTGTTAGCTCGCCAAACCCAGAGGATCCTGCGGCACTTAGCGTTGCTCTAAAAAAAGCCGAAGCCATTGATGCCGATATTGTTATGGCAACAGATCCCGACGCCGACCGGGTTGGGATTGGAGTTAAAAACTTGGAAGGCAAATTTGTGCTACTAAACGGAAATCAGGCAGCATCAATACTCATTTACTACCTACTTACACGCTGGAGCGAAAAGGGTAAGCTAAAAGGACGTGAGTTTATTGTAAAAACGATAGTAACAACCGACCTTATATCTGAAATAGCAAAGCACTATAGCGTAGATGAATACAATGTGCTTACGGGCTTTAAATACATTGCCGAAATGATTAGAGAGCTAGAGGGCGTAAAGACCTTCATTGGCGGTGGTGAGGAGAGCTATGGGTATCTTGCCGGTGATTTTGTTCGCGACAAGGATGCTGTGCTTAGCTGCGCTCTTTTTGCCGAGATAGCGGCATGGGCTAAAAATCAGAATAAAACTATATACCAATTACTTCTAGACATCTATAAACAGTACGGTCTGTTTAAAGAGCACCTTATTTCAATAACAAAAAAGGGTAAAGACGGTGCAGAGCAGATAAAACAGATGATGAAGGAGTTCAGACAATCGCCACCCGAAACCATTGATGGTTCACCTGTTGTAAAAATATACGATTATGAGCTAGGGCTTATTGTTGATAAAGTGGACGGATCAAAAACACCTATGAATATGCCCAAATCCGATGTGCTACAATTCTTAACAAAGGATGGCACTCGAATATCGGTAAGACCATCGGGAACCGAGCCTAAAATCAAGTTCTACTTTGGGGTAAAGCAAGAGGTATCCGACCCCAAAAGAGTAGAGCTGGAAATAGAATCTCTAGATCAGAAAATCGCTAGAATTGTAGAAGAACTAAAAATACAGTAGCATCAATATGAAATCGTACAGAAAGGAACTTTGGTTTGAAACGCCTAACCGTAGAGATTTTCAAAACATTACACCCACTATTGAGCGCTGCTTAGCCGAGAGCGGTATAACAGAGGGACTTTGCCTTGTTAATGCAATGCACATAACATCAAGCATTTTTATAAATGATGACGAGAGTGGATTGCATCACGATTTCGAGGTTTGGCTGGAGAAACTTGCTCCGGAGAAGCCCTACTCCATGTATAAGCATAATGGCTACGAAGATAATGCCGATGCCCACCTAAAACGGACCATAATGGGTCGCGAGGTTGTGGTTGCTGTAACCAACGGGAGACTGGACTTTGGCCCATGGGAACAGATATTCTATGGCGAATTTGATGGGAAACGTAAAAAGCGTGTTTTGGTAAAAATAATTGGAGACTAGCCTCCATAGCATACAAAATCCCAATACTTTATATTTAAATCAACCTGTTTTAGGTCTTCCCCTTAAGCAGGTTGATTTATTTTTAGCTAGCAGAAAATAGCTTACCCTAAGGGAAAAAATCTTTAGCAAAATTTACCAAATACACTTTCTCCGTTGCACGGGTTAGCGCTGTGTATAGCCATCGGAGGTACTCGCGACTCATCATATCCTCCTTAAAAAAACCTTGATCGATAAAAACAGCAGGCCATTGCCCCCCCTGTGCCTTATGGCAGGTAACAGCATAAGCAAACTTACACTGCATTGCGTTAAAGTATGGATCCTCCTTCATTTTTTTGTAGCGCTCCTTTTTGGTTTTAAGGTGAGCATAATCTTCGGCAACGCTATCGTACAAGGCTCGCATTTGGTTTGAGTTCAAAGCAGGGCCATCAAGGGTTAGCGTATCAAGAATAATTCGAGCCTCTATCTCAATATCATTGTAGTCACTAAAGCGTAACAGCACATCGGCAAATCTAAAACCGTACATTTCTGTGGTGCGTCTAACACGCAACACTTCTGCAATATCGCCATTGGCAATAAAGCTAATCTCTTTACTACCCTCTACCCAGTAGTAGCTATTCTTTGCAATCATAATAAAATCGCCAGGCGATAGCTCCTCCTCACGCCACAGTATCCGCCCACGAATCCCTTCGTTATACCTATTTGCTCGTTTATTGCTGTAGCAAAGCACAACCGTACCTTCCCTATCGTATTTAGAATAGGTTTCCTCTATAACCTCAAGCAAATCGGCTCCCGACAATCTCACAATATCAGAAAAACCCTCCAACTTAAACTTTGGCGTCGTTATGCTCTCTTCGCTCAGCATCTCTCTAAGTAATGTAGCATTGTAAAGAATTCCTGACTCTTGCTCCTGTCTTACAACTTCGGTTAGCAATGCCTCAACAACGTTTAGCCCCATTGCTTGCAGCTCATTGCTGTCAAGCGCAGGGCTTTCCTCAAAACCAACAGGAGGTAGCTGGGCATTATCGCCCGAAAGAATAAGCTTGCACCCCTCCCCTTGATTTATAAACGATAACAAATCATCTAACAAACGACCAGAACCAAACAAGCTGCCATCAAGCTGGTTGTTAGTAAGCATTGAGGCCTCATCAACAATAAAAACAGCATTCTTTAAGTTGTTAAAGTTGATGTCGAAATGGCCAAAGCCATCCCCATCGGAACGTTGCCTGTAAATCCACTTATGGATTGTGAATGCAGGAGCATTACAATACGCCGAAAGTACTTTGGCAGCACGACCAGTAGGCGCAAGCAATACCGCCTTTAGACCCAATTCATTAAGCGTTTTTACCAGTGAACCAAGCAGCGTAGTCTTTCCTGTACCAGCATACCCTTTTAGCAAGAAGCAGGAGTCCTTTTTGTGATGCATAATAAACTCTGAAAGAAGGCTTGCTGCATTTTGTTGCCCAGGAGTTAAAGAGAAACCAACTTTATCTGTCAGAATTTGATTAAAATGGTTTTTTAGCATAGTTTCAGATAAAAATTAGCTGGTCGGTTTCAAATTAATTTAATGTTTTTAAATTTGCAGGCAAACTTAACCTAAATTGAGCAAAATGAAAACTGTTTGGCAAATCCTGCTTTTCATAGGTATTGTAGTGCTTTCCTACTTAATTTACGATAGCGTAATGACCCCTATTCGCTTCAACAAAGAAAAAGACAGGAGATATGACAAAACTATTGAGCGACTTAAAGATATTCGGACAGCACAATTAGCTTACCGCTCTCAGTACAATAAGTTTACTGGAAGTTTTGATACCCTAATCAACTTTGTGAAGTTCGATTCATTTAAAGTGGTAAAAGCGATTGGTTCACTAGATGACTCTGCCGCTGTTGCCGAAGGGCGTATTAGCCGTGACACCATTAGGGTGAGCGTACTAGACAGCTTATTTAAAAATGGTTACCCAATCGACTCTCTTCGTTTCGCTCCATTTGTGAAAGCTCCATTCGAAATGGCTGCTGGCGAAATTGAAACAGGTTCTAAGGTAAAAGTAAAAGTGTTTGAATGCAAAGTACACAATGATGTACTTCTAAATGGACTTGATCGTCAGCTTATTGTTAATCTGAACGATCAGCGTAAGAAGTTAAACAAATACCCTGGATTACAAGTTGGTTCTCTTACAGAAGCTACTAACAATGCTGGTAACTGGGAATAGCCTGAAACAAAATGCTGAAAATAGAACTGTTTGACGAAACGTTTGATCAAAACAGAACTGAGTCCTATTCACTATCCATTCAGGCTTGCCTGAATGGATTTTATTTTAGTGTAAAGGACCTAGTTCGAGACTACTTTATTGTCCTTGTAGGAATGCCCTTGGACACACCTCTCACTGAGAATAGCGAATGGTATAATGCTACAAATGAACTGATCAACAAGTACCCTTGGATAAAGAATTCGTTTAAAAAGGTATCGATTTCTTTTGAATCTCCTGTGTTCACTGTAGTACCTAGCCCCCTCTTTCAAACAGAAAAGGCGAAGTCATTACTTGAACTCACAAATGACGTACCTCCGTTATACGAAGTAAGGTATAACTCCTTTGAAAAGTTCAATGCTACTATAGTGTTTGCCTTACCATGCACCTTGGTTAAGGCTCTCAGTGATATACACACAAACATACAAGTTATCAGTTTCACTACACCAGGGTTACACCAGCTTGCGGAAAAGGCTGGAGAGGACAGAAACATAGCCTATATATGCTTAGCCGATAAATTTGCTGCATTTAATATAGCAAAGAACAACACCCTAGTCCATTCTGGCTCGTTCCCTATTGTAAGTACAGAGGAGACCGTTTATCACATATTAAATACCTTTAAACATCTTGAGGTTAACACCCAGTTGTCCGAAGTGATTATTTGCGGGAAAAACGACGAAGAAGAGCAACTTGAGTCTTTGCTTGGTAGATTTGTTCATAAAACACAAAAGGATTCACCAGAAGGCACACACTTTAGCTACTTGCTCTCTAGGCAACGTAGCCGATTTGCAAATCTATTTAACCTGTCATCATGCGAATAGTTAGCGGCTCCTTTAAGGGGAAGCACATTGTACCCCCAAAAAATTTCAAGGCAAGACCTACCACTGATTTTGCTAAAGTGAGCCTCTTCAATATACTAGCCAATAGCTATGATTTTGAAGAGCTGCGCGTGCTTGATCTTTTCTCCGGAACTGGAGGTATCAGTTTTGAATTTGCCTCCAGAGGATGCAGTAGCATTGATTTGGTTGAAATAAACGCCGTGCACTATAACTTCATAAAGAAAGCAGCCGATTTAATGGGCTTCAAGCAAATTAGAACCTTTAAACAGAATGCATTCGTTTTTCTAAAAGTATGTAATCAAACTTACGATTTAATCTTTGCCGATCCGCCCTATGATCTTGAGGGCATAGAAACACTCCCAACAATTGTATTCGGAAAAAAGATACTGGCTAAGGGTGGTATTTTTATTTTAGAACACTCCAAAAGCTATCACTTTGATAATCACCCAAACTTTATAAATACTAGGAAATACGGCAGTGTGAACTTTTCATTTTTTTCTGAAAAAGAAGAATAATTTTCAAAAAAGCCTTTGCAGTTTCTGAAAGAACACATATATTTGCACCGCGAAAAACACGAGAGAATATCGGTAATACATCGCAAAGGGAAAAGAAGTTCTTGATTTTTTGATGATATTTTTGGTCTGGTAGTTCAGTTGGTTAGAATACATGCCTGTCATCTCGTTGCGAACGAGACGGGTTCGAGTCAACAGCCAAACCGTGTTACAAAGCGTTCTTGATTTTTGATGATATTTTTGGTCTGGTAGTTCAGTTGGTTAGAATACATGCCTGTCACGCATGGGGTCGCGGGTTCGAGTCCCGTCCAGACCGCCAAAAG
>DHVO01000074.1 GCA_002412705.1 Bacteroidales bacterium UBA5206
ACAAACAAGCTTACGGTTACCAGTGGTAGGGAACGCCTTTTGGCTCTCCTTAACACCCATTTCCCACATACCCTTCATAAGGGTAACTTGGCTCTCACTAAACAAAAGACCTTTGGATACTCCTGCAACAAAGCTCTTCTCGGCCATGCTGCGCTTTGAAGCTTCGTTTACACGAATGCCAGAACGAACTAAATCGCCCTTGCTATCAAGTGTTGCATACTCATAGTAACCCTCTTTGTTTGTAAGAATAGTATAACCATCGGTGGTTTGAGCCCACTTAACGCGCTCATCACCCTGCATAATAATGGTTATAACCGAGCCATCGGGTTGTTTGTACTTAACTGGCTCTGGATAGGCCGATACAGCCATGGCATCCTTTATTGGCATCGCGGCCAAAATAAGAAAAACCAAAAGTAGGCGGTAGAAATTTCTCATAGTAAAGATTAGGTTTAGTTAAATTGGGTTAAAATTTCCGCGCAATTTACGGGGGTAACCAACCCATGTCAAGTTATGACACACCAATTTCTTAATTTATATTCATTCTAAACTCCATTCAAACCAGTAGCCTCTGTTGGGTATTATAACGTATAAACCTCTATTCATCTTGCATTTATAAAAGCACACTCATCAAATTGAAGGGAAACCCCTATTTGTAATTATAAGATAATCCGTATATTATATGTTTGCCCTAAGCAAAAGGGAATACATCAAGCAAGCAACAGATTTAAATCACTATATATCTGCTTCTTACACCAAGTAAAAAAATCACACAAAAAAACACCTCGCTTAAACAGCTGTTTAATCTAAATTCAGCCATTAAACCTGCCCCAAGTCATAGCATCTAAAAAGTTATTTATTACACCCTACTCTGAATAAATCTCTCCTAGCATGAAAAAAAATCTGGCTATCGCACTGGCCTCTTGGCTACTCATAGCAGGTACAGTGGCAGCGCAAAATGTTCCCATTACGCAGGCAAACTATCACCTGCCCTCACAGTTCTCACCCAATAAGCTTCGCACAATGGTGTTTAGCACCAGTGTTGATGCGCACTGGCTAAAATCGGGCGATAGGTTCTGGTACGAATACGAAACCAGCCAAGGTAAAATCTACTACATTGTTGATGCGGCAAAAAAATCGAAACGAGTGCTCTTTGACAATGTGAAAATGGCTGCTGAGATATCTAAGCTAACTGGCGATCCTTTTGATGCGCAACATCTACCCATAAAAAACATTAAGTTCCTTGATGGTGAGAACACCATCCGCTTTGAGGTGAAAAGCACCCTTGTTGATGAGGATAAGAAGGATGACGAGGAAAGCGACATGACCGAAAAAGGGAAGAAAGGAAAGAAAAACGGGAAGCCCGACAAAAAAACTTGGTTTTTTGAGTACAATATGGCAACAGGTAAGGTTGTTAAGCTTGACGAATACAAAAAACCTAAGGAGCGCCCTGAGTGGGCAAACATTTCTCCCGATGGCGAAAAAGTTGTTTTTTCTAAAAACGACAACCTATTCTGGATGAACAAGGCCGATTACGAAAAGGCGCTAAAAAACGACAAGGACACCACTATTGTTGAGCACCAGCTAACCTTTGATGGAGAGCTAGACTACAGCTATGGCGTTGGTCGTGAAGGCGACAACGTAGAGCAGGAGAAAACCAAAAACGACCGCAAAAGGGCTTGGATTCTTTGGTCGCCCGACTCTAAGATGTTCACCCTAACCCGCAGCGACGAGCGTAAGGTTAAGGAGCTATGGGTAATCAAAACCCTTTCTACACCTCGCCCAACAATTGAAAGCTACAAGTATCATATGCCAGGTGAGAAGGAAGCTCCCATATACGAGCAACTTGTAGTACACATAGACAAGGATACCATAATTAAGGTTGATGCGGCCGCATTCCCCGACCAAACCATTTATGCGCTTTCAGCTCCTTGGAAACAATCGGATAGAGATGAGGATTATGTTGCCCGCCGCTGGTTATCGGAAACATCAAACAAGTTCTACATCTCACGCACATCGCGCGATCTAAAGCGCATAGACATTTGCGAGGTAGATCCATACACAGGCAAAGTAACCACCCTTATTGAAGAGCGCTTAAACACCTACGTTGAAACCCGCCCACTAGGACTAGTTAACAACGGCAAGGAACTTATTCACTGGTCGGAGCGCGATGGCTGGGCTCACTTTTACCTATACGATGGCAACGGCAAGCTAAAGAACCAAATTACCTCTGGCCCATTCCACTGCGAGAGCATTGAGGGTATTGATGAGGCTAACCGCGTGCTATACTTCACCGCCAACGGTCTTGAGCCAAACGAGGATCCATACTACGAGCACCTTTACCGCATCAACTTTGACGGAACAGGTTTAAAGCTGCTTAACCGTGGCGATTTTAACCACAGCGTATCACTTGCCGATAGCAAGCGCTTCTTTGTGAACAACTACTCAAGGGTAAACACAGTCCCAAAATCGGACTTAATGGATGCTCAGGGTAACGTAGTGCTTAAACTTGAGGAGGCCGATTTTAGCCAGCTATTCCAAGCAGGTTACAAGTTCCCAGAGCCATTCAAGGTTAAGGCTGCCGATGGCATTACCGATATTTACGGAGTAATGTACAAGCCATTTAACTTCGACTCAACAAGGCTTTACCCCATTATTGAGTACGTTTACCCAGGCCCACAAACCGAGGCTGTAAACAAAGCGTTCTCGGCACGTATGGATAGGGTTGACCGCCTTGCCCAGTTTGGCTTTGTGGTTATTACGCTAGGTAACCGCGGGGGACATCCAAGCCGCTCCAAATGGTACCACAACTATGGCTACGGGAACCTACGCAACTACGGTCTTGCCGATAAAAAAGCGGCTGTTGAGCAATTGGCTTTCCGCCACAACTACATCGACATAAACAAAGTGGGTATTACTGGTCACTCGGGTGGCGGATTTATGTCAACCGCAGCAATGCTGATTTACCCCGATTTCTTTAAGGTTGCCGTATCCAACGCGGGTAACCACGAGAACAACATTTACAACCGCTGGTGGAGCGAGAAGCACCATGGCGTAAAGGAGGTTGTTGATACCGCAGGTAAAGCGTCGTTTGAGTACAGCATTGCCACCAACTCCGAACTGGCTAAAAACCTAAAGGGACACCTGCTGCTAACTACTGGCGAGATTGACGATAACGTGCATCCAGGAAACACTATCCGCATGGCAAATGCGCTAATACGCGCCAACAAGCGTTTCGACTTCTTTATGTTCCCTGGCCAGCGCCACGGCTATGGCGACATGACCGAGTACTACTTCTGGCTAATGAGCGACTACTTTTGCAAGCACCTAATTGGCGACTACTCCAATAGCGTTGACATTATGGAAATGAACCGCGATATTGAACGCAGATAAGCTGCTAAACGCTAAAAAGAAAACGGGCTGCTTTGGTAGCCCGTTTTTTTATTCCTAAACCCCATTCCCCCTAGCCACCTCAGCCCAATGGCTTGCTAGTGTAGCGGGGTTTGCGCCTACCGAGCGGGAAAGGTGCAGAGCTAGTGCCATGGTATGCACACAAGCTGACTGAACATCGGAGATGCTTTGCAGCTCACCAAATTGCTGCTGCGCCCTTTGTTGCAGCAGAGTATTGTGGGATTGCACAAACTCCATGGGATTGTTTAGACTAGCCTCAATGGAAGGCAGTTGTAAAAGGGTTAGCCACTCCTCGCCAATGCGCTCTGCCAATAATTGAGGATCTTCGCCTCCCATCTCCAGCCACAAGGCAAGGGTTTGGGAACCAGCCATTGCAGCTAGATCGGTTTCGAGTAACAGCACAAAGGCCATATCGGCAAGGTTCTGCGCCACCTCAAGATAGCCATCCTGCGCCTGTTCAAAGCTAAGGGTTTGCTGCCCTTGTAAATAGTCGGAAACGGTTATATGGGGCAACGAGGTAACCTCTGGACATCCGCTTAAACAGGGAAACTGGCGCCCCTCGTACATGTAATGCACCTGAGCGCTCTGTATTTGGCGGCCAATGGGGTAAAGCCTACATGCCAGTGGGCGCGCCACATGCAAGCTACAACCAAAGTTGTGAACGTACATACCACAAGCCTTTTTCCCCATCCAACCAGTATCGCCATTAAACATTAAGCGGGTGCCACCAAGGTCGCAGAAGCTATCGCGAAACTGGCGCGGGGAAATCCCCTTCTCGGCCGCAAGGCAAGCCAGCTCCCAAGGATTTAGCAGCACTTGATTGCCAAAGCAACAGGTGCCCCGGCGAGAGCATGTAAGGGGTAGTGTATCGGAGAGTTGAACTCTGGTGGTTTGCATGGCGTAAACGATATGGGTATAAATAAAAAAGCTGACAGAACGTATAGAACTGTCAGCTTTACGGCACAAAGGTATCCTAAAAATTGATACCCTGTTTATTGTTGGTGTACTTAACCAGAATCTCGTTGCGGAGGTCAAGGTAAACCTTCATTGCCTCGTCCATCTTCTGCCAGCTCCAATCGGTAAGCACCTTACGCCCCTTATCTGGATTCTTTGAGTACAGCTCAAGCGCCTTTTGGTCTATTGCGGGTAGCTGCTCAAAGTAGCTTGCCTCTAGCGGATCGCGTTTGGCACGTACATCCTTCATGGCATCCTGCCACCTAAGGTACAGTAGGTTATCTACAAAATCTATTGCCCAGCGAAGCGATTTGTCTGAGTACTCATTAGGATTATAGGTGCTAAAAACTGGGTTGATATAGGTAACACCAGCGTAAATTGGCTGGTAAATTCCTGGGTACTGATTATCCTGATAAACCCAGTAAACCCCACCAATAGCTGCAGGCAACCAGCTTCGGAGCTGTGCCACCATACCATAACCACCACGAGCTACGTTACGACGCCAATCCAAATCAAGCAGCTTCCGCATTTCACGGGTTGGGAATGGAGTAGCCAAAGGCGATTTGTACATTTTACCATCGGCATCGGGAATATACCAGTCGGGATCCTCGCTCATATCGTAAATAGTACCCTCGAACACAGAGCGTTGGTAGGCAATAACATCCTGAACCGAAAGGTTCATCTCTGGCTTAACCGAGAATGGGTATATTGATATTGGCTCAACAAACTGAACGTATGGGTTCTGAGTATCGAAAGGAGTTTTAAGGGATCTATCGGGCCAAGGATAAAACCCAGGTGCAACCTGCTTGTAGAAAAGCCAAAAACGACCAGTTGCCCACTCGCGGGGTATTGGCGCGTAAATATCTTGCCAAACAAATGGTTTGCTACCATTGGGGTTGTACCAACCTTTTTCTATGGCAAAGCTCTTGTAGTTTGGTGAGAAGAGGAAGTTTGCAGGATCGTTCTCGTCAATCTCCTTAACAACGCTCCAGTTGGGGATAATGGCCACATGATCGTCGGGAACACGCTGCGCCACCCATATTGCGCCAGGTTTGCCGCTATCCTTTTTCCATCCAGCACCAACAGCTACCACCTCAAAAATCCAAGCCTCATTGGCATCGGCAATGGCTAGCGATTCCGATTCGCCAACACACGATGGAAGAAACCCGTAGGTCTCCATTAGCCCACCTATAAACACAACCGCTTCGCGAGCCGTTTTAAAGCGCTGTAGCGCAAACATCTGGGCTTGCTCTATGGTCATAATCTGATCGCCCTGACCACGCTCAAACTTAAGCTCATCGCGCATGCTGGTTGTACTCTCGGCCAACGCCAATTGATGCTCGTTCATATGCGGATAAGCCGACATAAAAAACTGGTAGGTCTCCTCAACCTGAGGAATATAGCCAATAACCTCGCCCAAATCGTTAAGCTGACGGTTCACATCCTGAATACCGAAGTAAACAGGAGCCATTTCGCCGGCCTTATACTTCATGCGTGGGTAAACGCGGATGCGGCTATCGTCGCCATTATCGGTTTGCGATACTATAACCGAACCATCCTTACTAACCTTTTTGCCAACCACTATAACGGTGCAGGCAAAGCTGTTAGTAACCAGCATTGCTGCTGTAAGTAAGGCTGATAAGAAATACTTATTCATGTGTTCATTTTTTAGTGATGCGGTTGGCTGGCACGTACATTACCTAACCAACTTAATTTTGATAAACTTAACCAAATGGATTACAACACCTCAAACATATAGCTTGCAGCATCTTTTGGTTTCCCTCCCCCGCTACAGGGAAGTTCTATTTGTAAATCGAGCCATCGCTCTAAGGTATGCACAATGCTATCGCGCATGGGCGCAGGAAAACTTTTAATACGAGTAGTGTGATCGCCCCCAGGATTAACCATTTTAACCGCATTGGTACCATTCCCCGTTACCACAGAAGTGGCGCTCCAAGGATCGTTTTGCCCATAAATGTAAAGCATATTATTACCCCGATCCTTAAGCCAGCGATCGATATTTAGCATGGTCTCTGGATGAAAAACAGCCCGATGCCCTTTAGGCATGGTAAAATCGAACTTTAAATTATCGGGATAGTCAATGTAATTGGCCCAAGGCTTAACCCTGTAGCCATACATTCCTATCTCGGTCATTGCCTGATAGAAGAAGGGACGAATATCCTCTACACCCTGATCGGCAAAGAAATCGAATGGTGCAACACTAACCCAATGCTTAAAAACAACTTCATTTGATGCTTTTGCCGTTGGGATGCTTTCGTGTGAAACACCACCCCATTGCCAAAACGCAAACTGGTACTCAAGAACATTCAGGTCGTAAGCTTTTTCAATTCCCATTACAAAGGTATAGCCTCTATTGGCTACAAACGTATCTAGCATTGGCATTAGGGCCTCTTTACGTTTAAACAATTCTGTTTGAAATGCGGCAATGCGCTGGCGACACTCAGGTGTTCCCACGCTATCGAGGAACGCGTATATGCGCTCATCCTCGTTAGAGAAGTTTAAGGGTGCAACGTATGGCACGCTTACATCAACATCATCGGGATAAAAGTACCTATGGAAAATGGTGGTTTGCCCACCCTTGCTTATACCTGTTGATATCCACTTGCCCTTGTAGAATGGTTTAAACGCCTGAATTATGGCATGCTGATCGGCTGCGGCTTGCTTAACAGTTAGCTGTGCCCAAGGAATGCTATCCTTTGGGCGGCTCTGCTCAAAAAATCTATGCTCAACCACAATTTGATTGGCATTTAGCAGCTTAGTAAGCTCATTAGCACTGGGTGAGTATGCCTTATACCCCTCAAGTACCACTACGGTTGGCCTATCGAAACCCTTGTGCGAGTAAAACACGCGCTGGGGGAAAAAGGCCTCGTTGGGATTGCTGTGATTAACGGGCTGTGCAAACCATAGCTCGTAGGTTGCAGTAAAAAAAGTATCGCCCTCAATTTTCCGCATGCTATCAACCAGCGATATGCTACCTACCACATCTGCTGCACTCTGAGGCTGTACCCTACAACTGCACAAAGCCAATAACGCAGCAGCAATAATTACAAGATGTTTAAACCGCATCATTACCATCCTTTAAATGAAAACTACATAGTAACCAATGTACCAAGTTAATACAATCGATTCTTTTAGGGTATATGGTACCCCATTATTTTTATGAGAAACAGGCACATTGCGGGACAAAGTGCATCAACAGAACAAGTGCCATTGCCAGCCGTTGCTACTTTGTCCCAACTTGCCCAACCCATGCACCAATTTGCTACAATAAAAACGACCGCTCCTGCTCAACCTCATCAATGGTTTTTGCAAGGGGATTTCCAAGAATTCTGTGCCCAGTTTCGGTTATCAGAATATCCTCCTCGTTACGCACACCGCCAAAATCGCGGTAGCTATCAATCCTATCAAAGTTTAAGTACTCCTTGTTGATGCCCTGCTGCTGCCACATATCAATAAGCTCGGGTATAAAGTAGATACCCGGCTCAATAGTAAGCACAAACCCTGGTTTTAGCTCACGTCCTAAGCGTAGCGACTTTAGCCCAAACTGCTTGCTCTTGGGAACACCGCAGTAGCCTACCCACTGCTCGCCAAGGTTCTCCATATCGTGCACATCTAGCCCCATTAGGTGACCCAATCCGCAAGGGAAGAAAAGCGCATGTGCGCCGTTGGCAATGGCATCGTCGGTATTTCCACGGGTAAAGCCCAGCGCCTTTAGCCCATCAAAAATGGTGCGGGCGGCCAGCATGTGCACATCGCGGAAATGCACTCCCGGCTTAAGGGCGGCAATGGCAGCCTGATGCGCAGCAAGAGCCACAGCATATATCTCACGCTGCCTATTGGTAAAGGTTGCCGATACGGGAAAGGTGCTGCTCATATCGCCAGCATACCCCATGGACGTTTCGGCTCCAGCATCGAGAAGGAACAGCTGCCCCTCCTGTATGGTATTGCCGTGGTAGTGGTTGTGCAGCGTTTGCCCATTTATTGTGGCAATAATAGGGAAGCTAAGGTCGCCACCAGCAGATAGAGCCACCTCGTGAACCTTTGCTGCAACCTGCGCCTCGGTCATTCCGGGGCGTGCGTAGCGCATTGCCGCTTGGTGCATAAGTACGGTGGTATTCACGGCGCGTTCAATCTCGGCAACCTCCTCGGCCGATTTCACGTTGCGCTGCTCGGCCACAGCGGTTACAAACTCAATGCTAGCTTGCTGCTGAGCGTTATCGGGGTGAACACCAAGCAACCGCATAAGCTTAACCTCATGCTCGGGGCGGTAGGGAGGCAGGTAGTGCACCTTACGTCCTGAGGTCTTGCCCAGCATATCGGCCAGCTGCGCCAGCGTTCCAGTATTCTCAACGCCCACCATAGCGGCTCTATCGGCAATGGTAGGCTGTACACCCATCCACACAATATGGTCGATGGTAAGGTCATCGCCAAAAATATAGTCGCGCCCACCATCAATATCCATCACCGCGTAAAGACCAGGAGTGTTAACCCCAAAGTAGTAAAGGAATGTGCTATCCTGCCTAAAACGGTAGGTGTTATCGGCGTAGTTCATGCCGCTCTCGTCGTTACCAACAAAAAGCAGTAGCCCCGATTTCATGCTAGCCCGCAACGTGTTGCGGCGCTCTATGTAGGTTTGCTTGCTAAACATAGGTTTGGTTTTTAAAGGTTTCTTTTTCGCAAAGCGATTTACTTCTTCACCTCAATCTGAAACTCACGAGGAGGAGTTACACCCAGCAGATGCTGAACAAAGTAATCCCACCGTTTACGGGTAAAGTATAGGTTGTTGTACAAATCGTGATCGTGATTAGGGATTATCAGCAAATCGTAATCCTTGTTGTACTTCTGGAACATGGCACCCAAGCGCAACGAGTTGGCAGGATTCACATTCTGATCCATATCGCCATGAACCAGCAGCAATTTACCCTTAAGGTTCTGGGCGAGGTTTAGGTTAGATTGCTCATCAAAGTGCTTGCCCGGCAAGCCCATGTACTGCTCGGGCCACCAAGCCTTTGACATACGATGGTCGTGATTCCCTGCCGATGATACGCCAACGCTGTAAAAATCGGGGTGAGCAAGTAGCGCATGAGCGGCATCGTACCCCCCTGCCGAATGACCGTAAATACCCACACGGGTTGAATCTACAAAGGAGTGCACTCGCGCCAGCTGCTTTATAAAGGCAATATGATCGGGTGCACCAATATCGCCAAGATTTTTCCACGACATATCGTGAAAGGCCTTGGAGCGCATGGCCGTTCCCATACCATCAATAGTTACCACAATAAAGCCCAGCTCGGCCAATGGCTGATCGGAATTACGAAATGCTCTAGCAAAAGAGCGCGGGGTGCGCACATGCTGTGGCCCAGAGTAGGTACCATCAATTACGGGGTAAACCGTTGCGGTTGAGAATGTGCTAGGGTAAAAAATTGCGCCATAAATGTCGGTTTTACCATCGCGACCCTTTGCTACAAATTGCTGAGGGTAACGATAACCCGTGGCCAGCAGCTTGCTAACATCGGCGCGTTGCAGCTCGCCAACAAGCTTACCATCGGTAAGGCGGCGCAGCACGCTAACCGTAGGCATATCTATGCGTGAGTAGTTATCGACAAACCACTTACCGTTAGGGCTAAGCACCACCTCGTGCTCGGCATCCTCTGGAGTAAGCAGCGTAACCTTTTTCCCATCGAAACCAACCGAGTAAAGATGCTGGTAGTAGGGATTACGCCCAGCCTCTTTGCCTCCCGCAACAAACCATATACGCTTGGCCTTTGCATCCACATGAGCAATAGAACGTACCACGTACTCGCCCTTGGTTAGCTGGCGCACTAGCTGCATGGTGTTTAAATCGTAAAGGTAAAGGTGGCTCCAGCCATCGCGCTCCGATGCCCAAACAAGGTGATTCCCATCGGAGGTTACCTCGCCAAAAGCCATTTGGTACTCGATATTGGTTTCCGAACGCTCCTCGAAAAGGGTTTGCGCATTACCCGTAACGGCATCAACAACATAAAAGTTTAGCCCCTGATAGCCCCTTATGAAGTGCGACAGGTAAAGGCGCTTACCATCGGGAAGCCATGCTGGCCCCATGTTTCCAAGAAAATCGGCAAAGGGAGCAATATTTACCCTTACGCTACTTCCCTTATCAACATCAAACACAAAGTACTCTACCATTTTGGGAGTATCCTCACCAGGTAGCGGACGCTCATAGAACCAAACCTTTGCGCGGTAACCACTGTCAGGTAGCGACTGGAAAAGGTACATGCGCTTAGCCTTGCGCCTATCGAGTTTATAGGTAACAAAGCGTTTGGAATCGGGTGACCATGTAATGTCAATCTCAGGATCGTACTGCTCTCCCACCTCAACATCAGTAACCTGATACCATGATCCCGGCGTTGCGTAGTCATACCTATCAACACCATCGGCTGTAAGCTGGCGCTCCTCGCCTGTCTTTAGGTTTACTAGGTAAAGGTTATGATTACGAATCAGCACTTTTACGGTGCTATCGGGCGATACAGACTCGTTCTTTGCAGGCAATGCTTTAACCTCAACCCTGCTTAGAGCCTCAGACTTGAGGTTAAAGGAGTAATGATTCTCCTTTACTTTAAAACGAATGGCGCTGCGCCCTTCATCATAGGTAAAACGGGAGAAAGGAAGTGAGTCGGGACTAATGCTTTTTCCGAGTTCTGCAGATAGAGCCTTGGCAAGCACCTCATGGCTAAAGGCCTGGCTAACCTTACCGTTCTGGGGGTTAGCCGTTACGAACCGGTAACCACTATCGGTCTCGGTTTTGTACCAAAGGCCACCGTTATCCCACTGAGGCCACAGGTTAATATTTTTAACTAGCTTATCCACGTTAAGATGGAAGTAGGTTTGCGCACGTTGGTAATCGGCAAGGGTTCCCTGCGCTACAAGTTGCTGTGCGGAGAAAAGGAGCATCATGGCTACAAGGTAGCGACGCTTTACAATAGGGTACAGCATGTGCTAAACAATTAAATGGGAAAAGATTATTGAGAAAACGTAGAAATGAAGAAAAGGAGATGGGGGGAGAAAAGAATCAGCACATCCAGCAAGAGTAAAGACCCTTGCCGTTATTATGATAAAGCGTTGGTATGTGCAACGGTTTAACCTGCATTCAAATTCACAATTTTTTCAAATGTAAAGAGTAAAAATAGGTTAAAAAATGATAATAGTCATAACGCAACAATATAGCCTATTCAACAGATAACAAGTTGGCAGATGCTTGTATTGCACTTGCAAACCTTTAAACCATTACCTATCTTTACACCCTCATTTAAAACCAGATACGATGAAACTGATAATTTCTTTCCACAAAGCAGCTACAACTATGGTGTTTAACCCCAAAACAGGAAGAAATTATGCTTACCGCACACAAAATATCGTATAACACCCCAACAGGGATACTCTATTCCAAAACATTAGCCTATCGGTACTATCGCATTGCAGAATTGCACTTATAGGAAATAACGGAACAGGAAAATCCACATTACTCAAAATTCTAGCAGGAACACTTTTTCCCAGTTCAGGAGAAATTGTTTGTAGTTCCCAACCCTATTATATCCCACAGCACATAGGGCTTTTAAGTGGTATAAGTGTAGCCAAAGCACTAGGAGTAGAAGATAAAGTAGAGGCACTGCAACACATTCTTAAGGGTAATGCTTTGGACAGCCACTTTAGCACGCTAAACGACGATTGGAACATAGAAGAACGGTGCATGAACGCCCTTTTGCACTGGAAACTCCCCATTCCTAATCTACACTACCCTATGGAAAAGCTTAGTGGCGGAGAAAAAACTAAGGTTTTCCTAGCTGGAATTGCCGTTCACAGTCCAGAGATTGTGCTACTTGACGAACCAACCAACCATCTCGACTTTAAAAGTAGGGAATTACTTTACGACTTTATCACCACAAGCAATCACTCTTTTATAGTTGTAAGTCACGACCGCACTCTTCTTGAGCTGCTAAATCCCATATGCGAACTAAGACCTGATGGCATTACCACCTATGGCGGAAACTACACCTTTTACCAGGAGCAAAAAGCAATAGAGGCCAACGCCATAACAAACAGGTTGGAGGAGCAAGAAAAAGCGCTTCGCAAGGCAAAAAAAGTTGAACGCGAGGCTTTGGAACGAAAGCAAAGACAAGACTCCCGTGGTAAAAAGCAACAGGTAAAGGAAGGCACGGCGCGCATACTAATGAATACACTTAGAAACAATGCCGAAACAAGCAGTGCAAAACTAAAAAATACCCATGCGGAAAAGATTAGCTCCATTTCGGCAGAGCTAAGCGAGACCCGCAAGAACGTACCGCTAAGTAGCAAAATGAAGATAGACTCCGATAGCTCAACGCTACATAACGGCAAGTTGCTTGTAAAAGCCAATGACATTAACTACACCTATAACAGCACGCCGCTTTGGGCGAATGAGCTAGACTTTCAAATTCTTAGTGGGGAACGAATTCACATTAAAGGGGAGAACGGCGCTGGAAAAACAACACTTATAAAGTTAATATGCGGCACATTGGAGCCAAGCGTGGGAAGTATATTTAGAACCCCCGTAACCATTACCTATATAGATCAGGAATACTCAATCATTAGCAACAACGCAACAGTTTACGAGCAAGCACAGCAATACAACCATAACAACATAGAGGAACACGAGGTTAAAATAAGGCTAAACCGATACCTTTTTGGGAAAGATACTTGGGATAAACCTTGCCACACCCTAAGCGGAGGTGAAAAAATGCGCTTAACGCTTTGCTGCCTGCTTATTGCCAACAACACTCCCGATATGTTTATTCTGGATGAGCCTACCAACAATCTCGATATTCAAAACATCGAGATTCTAACCACCGCAATTAACCATTTCAAGGGAACTCTACTGGTTATTTCGCACGACAACCATTTTATTGCTGATGTTGGACTCAACAAAACCATTGAGCTAAAGAGAGCTAATTATCAAAACACCCATATCTTATAATGCATTCTATATCTGACACATACAAGCACCCCGCTTACACAAAGTAATTTTAGCCATTTATATCGCTTGCGATATTAATTTTAATTCATACATTTGTATCGCATACGACATTTATTTAATCACATATAAACAACCGAAACAATGAATACCATTTATCAGACTAAAGTAACCGCAACAGGCGGAAGAGACGGAAAAGTAATTAGTGAGGACGGAGTACTTGATCTTAACGTAAGAGTACCAAATGCAATGGGCGGCCAAGGAGGAAAGTACACAAACCCAGAACAGCTTTTTGCCGCAGGTTATGCAGCATGCTTCGATAGCGCTCTTAACCATGTTGCTAGGCTTAAACGCCAAAAAATCACTTCTAAAACCACTGCTACAGTTGGTCTCCAGGCATCGGACACCGAAGGGTTTAACATAGTTGTTGCCATAGATGTTGAGATTGGTGGAGTGGACACAAGAATGGCACACGAACTTTTGCTAAAAGCACATGCCACCTGCCCCTACTCCAAAGCCATTAGGAATAACGTTGTTGTAACACTAAATCTTGTTGACTCTAAAGCAATTGCATATCATGAATAACCAATTCTATGAGTTCAAAGCCAAAAATATTTATGGCCAAGAGGTAAGCATGAGCGCATACAAGGGTAAAACTGTAATTGTTGTAAACACAGCAAGTAAGTGTGGTTTTACCCCACAGTTTGAAGGGCTTGAGCAGCTATACCAAAAGTATAAGGACAAGGGTGTAGTAATTCTAGGATTTCCCTGTAATCAGTTTGCCAACCAAGAACCAGGTGACGAAAAATCAATCCTAAATGGTTGTGTTGTTGACTACAACATATCGTTCCCAATGTTTGCTAAGGTTGATGTTAATGGCGATACCGCCCACCCAATATACAAATACCTTAAAAATGAGCTAAAGGGACTATTTGGTGGTGTAGTAAAATGGAACTTCACAAAATTTGTGGTTGATGCCAATGGAAATCCCATTAAGCGCTTCTCCCCTTTCAACAAGCCAGAGGAGATTGACAAATACCTACAAACACTGCTTAACTAGCCACAAACGGATGAGAGCAGAAAACAGAAACACCATAATTCACTTAGGGTAGTGGGATGTACCACACATTCCTACCCTAAGTTTAGCCTAATAGAATCATTTGGTATATTTGTACTCCTAACACTGTTGGTTAACCAAAAAAATTAAGGGATGGAATTTGAGCAGTTAAAACTTAGCAACCAGCTTTGCTTTCCCGTTTACGCGGCATCGCGATTAATAACACGGGAGTACAAGCCATACCTAGATAAACTTGGGATAACCTATCCGCAGTACCTTGTACTTATGGTGCTTTGGGAAACCGATGGGCTAACAGTGGTTGAAATAGCCCACAAGCTAATACTAAACACAAACACAATTACTCCCCTACTTAAAAGGATGGAGAGCCAAGGCATTCTAACTAGAACCCGCTCTGGTGCCGATGAGCGCAAAGTTATTGTTTCTCTTACCGAAAAAGGAAGGGAGATGCGCATTCAGGCTGCAACAATACCGGAGGAACTGGTCAAGAACCTTAAAACGGACTCGCTTAAAGTAGAGGATCTAATTACGCTGCGTAGCACGCTTAACAACCTCATTGATTTTCTGATAGAAAAGGACGGCAACTTTTAGCATTTGCTTAGAGTAAAGACTAAAGACAAAAGCATAGCATTATATATCGCATGCGCCCTTATCCTTTTCGATACTTAACCAAATTAACTATGCCACAACATAAGCAACTCCGAAAAAAGCAGGTAGAAAAAACCTTCAAAATCTTTGCAGAACAAAATACAGCAAGGAGCAAAAGCATAAAAGCCTGGCTAAATAACAGCAACATACTGCTATTTGTAACGCAACAATTACAGCTGATATGAATCGGCATCAACAAAACAAAAAGGATTGCTCCAGAACGAAGCAATCCTTATGTTTAAAGGGCTAAACCTTTTTACCGATGTAAAATACGTAACCATAGTACTCCTTGTACTTTTGGTACAGCTCAGCCTCATGGCGTTCATTGGCTACAAGCTCCTCAGCAACCCTATTGCCAGCATGCTTGCTTAAGAAAAGCTGCTGCGCCTTAGCTTGTGGAACATAATAATGCTCGGTCCAGCAATTCTCTGGCAGAATAAATGTAGCAATGGGAATATAACCTGCGGCTTGCATCTGAGCTACCTTGTTTGGTATGGTGTCAACTTCAGGATATGCACTATTCCAAAAATCGGCTATTTCGGCAGGGCGCTCCTGGGTAAACCACGATACTTCAGAAACAACAACGTACCCACCTCTCTTAAGAAATTGATGCCACTCAGCAAGCCCACGCTTAAAGCCAATGTTGTAAATGGCGCCCTCGGACCAAATTAAATCTAGCTCCTCGGCTTCAAAGGGAAGGCTCTCCATGGAGCCAACAACACCCTTTACCCGATTGTGGAGGTTTAGCTGCTGCGCATTGTCGCAAAATTTATCAATAAAGGCAGGGAACAAATCGATACCTGTTATACTTCCCAATGTATTCTGCGCCAAAACCATTGTTTGTCCGCCAGTACCGCAGCCAATATCGGCTATGCGCGATTCAGAGGAAAGATTATCAACAAAGCTCAGAGCCTTTAGAGTTACCTCGGGGCTACCTGGCCCTTGGCGCTCAACGCCTAAAAAGTATTCGCAGATTAGGTTAAAATCGAAATCGTGAATTGTTTTATTACTATCGTTACTCATGATGTAGTACGTTTATGGCTAAGTCTGGGTAAAAACCAAGAATCAGCATACAATTAAAAAAAGTGTATAAGATACGTGCCCAACAAGAACTGCTGGGTAAGAATGAAGGGACAACCCCGATTTACACCAAGGGTTGTTTACTTAACCGAATCCAAGTTACGTAGTAACATCCAAAAGTATTAGTGGGACAAAAATAGCTGATATATTTCGTCCATCCAAGGTTATTATTTAAAGATCGGAAGGAACTCGCACGACCCTGTTCTGAGGGATTTGAATTTTCTACTAAACAGTCCGTTTCATAAATCACAAATACAGCAATTCAATTTATTTGGATTTATAGCACTAACAACCAGCACTCTACTCGAAACTTATTCCAAGATAAACTGACCTACAAAGGTATCCAACAAAAAGAATTGTTACTTTTATTCCTAAATAGTTAGATTATGAAAAAAATGATATTTGCTGCAATTGCCTGTTCTATTGCTATTAGCACAGCCGCCCAAAACCAATCTACAACAAGTATAGAACCTCCTAAAAAACTTTTTGCATTAGAAAAGAAACAACCAACGCAGTTCAAAACGATACTCCAGGCCGTGAGCGAACAGAAGAGTCAAAGGCAGCCATTCCTGCAAAGCAACAGGCTTTTCACCCCAAGAGCAAGGGTGTACACCAACATTACGCTGGGAAAGATGCCATGCGTTGTACCCACTAATAGCTCCAAAATAAGGAACGCAGAGATTAACCCATCCTTTGATTATAAACTCCTTATAAAAGAAGTTGATGCTTAACAGTCCCATAAACTATTAGCAAAGAACAACCTCACCAGCACAGCAATGAAACGACTCCTAACACTATTTATGGCCAGTGCAATTTTTGCATCATGTACATCGGATGATACCGAGTTGCAAGGCAAATACGTATCGGGAACGGCTAATGTAAGCCCCATTAGACTGTTCACAAAAAGCGGAGAGGTTAAGGATGAGGCTAAAGCCCTAGAGTTTATTACAAGACACGGAATTAGTGAGTTTGTACCCCAATATGGGATAGACAACAGCCATGCCAACGAGGTTTCCATCACCTTTAATCCAGGCAACACGGCTATTGTAACATGCTTTGGCAAAACAGATGTTAGGAACATTGTTAAAAGCAACGGGTATATTTACCTTGAGGCAAGCGACATAACAACAATTTACTCCTTTGCCAACGAATCTAAAATAACACAAGCACTGCTATTATCACCTCTATACAGTAAGACTACCACAATACCCACATCATCGGGCTATTCGAACAAAACGGAACTAAAGCACTGCTACTTTGCTAAGGAAACCAGCGGCCGCATTAGCCTGCCGTTACTCAACATTTGCATTGTAACGCACATACCAGACCAAATTTACGCAAGAGAAACCGCCTATAACCTCAACAACGTATTCAATCCCGAGATTAGCCAAAATCTTTCCGACGTAGATACCATTGCTGTGCAACGGATTGATGTGGAGTTGGAGCGGGAAACACATTAATCGATAGAACTACAGGCAATATATGTGGGATAATTTTATCCAAAAGGTGATATCTATTTAACACCCATTATCACCCTTTCAGAATTCAATTTACCACCCTCAGAACATTCTTTTTAAAGAACAGCAAGAGGTGGATTTTCTTTGCAATAGTCCAAAATGGGCGCAAAGATTATCAACTCATTGCTTAATTAAAGAATGTTATAATGAGAAAACTTATTACACCCACAATTCTAATCCTGTTCTTAGCATTAGTTGCTAATGCTAAGAATGCAGATGAGATGCATCCCAATATAAGGGAGTGCGTCCGAACAAACACCGAGGAAAATTACCATAAGGATTTTGCTCAACCGCAGGCTTCCCTTGCTCATCCAGTAGAATTTACGGAGGCCTTACTACAACCTACTACAATGCTGGAGGAACCAGTAGTAATCTCTGACATTACAAACTATGTAGAAGGGTTCGACAGTGATGGACTCCCCAATGGGTGGCAATCC
>DHVO01000039.1 GCA_002412705.1 Bacteroidales bacterium UBA5206
TCATCAACCTGCGCTTTAATGGCTCTAACCACTTTGGTAAGCAGTAGTGCTTGCTCTGTTGATTCGGGTGTTGCAACCAGAAATCCTACCATAGCTACTTGTTTTTTAGTTGGCTAAAAAATTGGGTTATCTGCATCCAGTACTCTTTGCTAGTTGGGTTGTTGTCCCATAGGGCTTTTGCGCCGTGTGTGCCAATTCCTGTTGTGGGGGTAAATAGGGTTAGATTCTTTTTGGGCATTAGGGTAAACACCTCTTCCATCTTCTCCTTTTCGGGTTTTGAGGTTAGCGCTAGAACGGGTATGGTTAGCTTCTTAATGCTGTTCTTAACGTAGTCCTTATCGGCAAAGTATTCGCCTGGACTAAAAACAACTACCGCGTTAACCTTTAGCTCCTCGGCAGCAACCACAAGTGCTAGCGATGCCGAGTAGGAGCTGCCCCACAGTATTATGGGTTTGCTAGACTGCTCCTTTATGTATTTAATTGCACCTCTAATATCGCTTAGAGCATCTATGTAGTTCTGTGGTAAATTTTTATGGGCAGCGCGTTGGGCTGTTTCGTTGGTTACAAAGTTTACCTCCTTGCCCGATCGCTGGTCAAGTGCAATGCAGTTATAGCCAAGGTTTGCCAGTTTTGGGGCAATATCCCTATACTCACCACGGCTATAGCCTGCTTGGTGCATTAGGATTATGTATGGGTTTGATGTGGACGATATGTATGCATCGGCTGTAACCTCTAAGCCATCGGTAGCTGTAAAGGTTATTTTTTGCTGCGCACTAGCTGTAATCACTGCACAAAAAAGGGTAATGGATAGGTATAATTTATTCATAAGGCTATGGTAATGATTTTGTACAAGTTATAAAGAAAAAACGCATGGTAAAAGTACCATGCGTCTCTTTTTATCAGTAACCCTGGAAGTAGAGCTCCATGTACTTGCGCATACTTTGCTCTAGGTCCGTTTTGGTTTGTGGCTGTCCGTACTTGTCGGCTATGCCGCTTAGCTCTTGCATTATTTGCAGGTTAAGCTGCTTATCGTAGTCAACAAGGTCGCTAAACTTACCCGTTAAGCTAAACAGATACTTCAAATTATCTTCGGTGTACTTAATGTACTCGTTCAGGAGGCTGTCGGCCTTTTCGGTTTCATTAAGCTTGTAGTACCCTTCGGCAATGCCAATCATGTAAAAGTCGTATGGATACTTTTCCTGTGGCATTAGCTCAACTATTCTGTCTAGCACCTTAATTGCAGAGTCCTTTTTGTTCTCGGCAATAAGCTGGTTGGCTAGGCGGGTAAAGTTGTGCCTTAACCTTAGTACGCCTGCGGTACGCTGGTTGTTGTGGTCAATAAACACATCTTTTTCCTGCATTCCGCGCCACATGTATGTTTCCATGTACTTTTTGTACAAATTGTCGGAATCAATACGGCCAATGTTTAGGATATCGGGGCTAGGCGTTTTTATGGGAACCAGCTTGTAGGCAAAACCCTCAAGCTGTAGGTAGTCGCGTAGGCCAACATCGCTATCGCCGTAAGGAGATACAAAGTAAATTGGGCGTTCCCAGTTGTTGTTAGCAATGATATCTAGTATAATCATCTCGCTCTTCTGGATGTACGACTTGTTAACGGTCCATACAATTTCGGGAACAATTAAATCTGCATCCTTCTCTTTAACCGCGCCATGCTTAAGCACTTGCTCTTTATCTACAGTAAGCTTAAACTGCTTGGTTGGGATGTAATCTATTGTTTCGTTGCCGGGAAGCGGGTATTTGGTCTCGGGTTTATCGGAGGCAATAAAATCAATAACCTGTTTTAGGTCAATTGCCCTATCAACGCGGGGTATAAAGTAAATAATATCGCGTGTACCCTGAACGTACTTGTCCGACTCCATGCTTATTGGCAGCGGTGCCGACTCGTAGGCTCTGTTTTTCATTTGATCTACATACCAGTCGGTTCCCAATAGGCTAAGGTTAACAACCCTAACATCGGTTCTAATACCTTCAACCTCCTGAGCATACCAAAGCGGGAAGGTATCGTTATCCCCATTGGTGAAGATAATAGCATTGGGCTCGCAGGAGTTGAGGTAGTTATGAGCAAAATCGCGAGCGGTGTAACGGCCCGATCTGTCGTGATCGTCCCAGTTTTCGGCACCCATTAGCACAGGCACGCAAAGCGATAGTGCCGCTGCGGTAACAATGCTAGCCGATGGTTTTAGCTTTTTACCAATGAAGTTGGCAATTCCCAGTACCCCAAAGCCAATCCAAATGGCAAATGCGTAGAAGGAGCCTGCATAGGCGTAGTCCCTTTCGCGTGGCTGAATAGGTGTTTGGTTAAGGTAAACCACAATGGCAAGCCCGGTGAGCACAAAAAGGAGCATTACCACCCAAAAATCTTTTTGGTTTCGCTTAAACTGGTAAACCAATCCAATTAGTCCAAGTATAAGTGGAAGAAAGTAGTATGTGTTACGACTTGGGTGGTTCTTCATCTCGTTGGTAAGGTGTTCCTGATTGCCAAGGAAAAACTCATCCACAAAGGGGATTCCACTAATCCAGTTACCATTAAGTACGCCGCCCTGGCTCTGAATATCGTCCTGACGACCCACAAAGTTCCACATAAAGTAGCGCCAGTACATAAAGTTAACCTGGTACGTGAAGAAGAACTTTAGGTTCTCTCCAAATGTAGGAACGTAAAGGGTTTCCTGTTCTCCAGTTTGTCTATTCTCCACCCTCACAGGGTTTCCCTTAATATCGGCCCACTTTTTATACTCCTCGGCGTGTCCGTCCTGAGGGCTATACATCCTTGGAAAAACGGTTTCGAATCGCTCGTCGAACTCGTATGTTGGCTTTAGGTACGACTTAACGTATTTGCCGTTGCGTTGTATGTAGGTGTGAGCCTCGCCATCGTCAACAACAGGTGCGTTAAAGTATTGTCCTTTAAATAGTGGTCTATCGCCATACTGCTCACGGTTAAGATAGTTAAGCAGCGAGAATACGTTTGCTGGGTTGTTCTCGTCCATAGGCGGATTGGCCATGGAGCGGATAACGATTAGCGAGAAAGATGAGTATCCTATTAGAATAACAATTATACCAGTTAGAATAGTGTTAAGCACAACCTTGTTGCGGTTTAGCGTAAACCATATTCCCCAAATTAGCAAACCTATAATTAGCGCCAAAAAGAATAGGAAACCACTTTTGTAGGGTAGCCCAAAGCTATTAACAAAAAGCAGCTCAAAGGCAGCGGCACCCTTTACAACCCCAGGTATAATAACATACATAATACCGCCTAACAGCGCAATAGCTATTGCAAGTGCAGCGATAATGCCATTACGGGTTGGTTCATATTTTTTAAAGTAGTAAACAAATACAATGGCAGGTATTGCAAGTAGATTTAACAGGTGAACGCCAATGGAAAGCCCCATTAGGTAGGCAATAAGAATTAGCCAACGGTTAGCGTATTTCTCATGGGCTACGTTTTCCCATTTAAGAATGGCCCAAAAAACCACTGCTGTAAACAGCGACGACATGGCGTAAACCTCGCCCTCTACTGCCGAGAACCAAAAGGTATCGGAAAAAGTGTAGGCCAAGGCACCAACAAATCCGCTGGCAATAACCCCAATAATTTGGGCATTGCTAAGCTCCTGCTCGGGCGCAAAGAACTTGCGGGCAAGGTGCGTGATAGTCCAGAAAAGGAAAAGAATGGTAAATGCGCTTGCCAGTGCCGACATAGCGTTAACCATCATGGCAACATTCTCAACATCGCCAGCAAATAGGGTGAAGAACCGAGCAACCAGCATAAAGAAAGGCGCTCCCGGAGGATGCCCAACCTCAAGTTTAAACGCAGTTGCAATAAACTCCCCGCAATCCCAAAACGATGCAGTGGGCTCAATGGTTAGTAAATACACAATTGCTGATATAGCAAATGCTATCCAGCCCGAAATGGAATCAATTTTTTTAAACCTGCTCATCTTTACTTATTTTACAGAACCGCTAAAATAGCGTTTTATTCAATCCTATCATATAGTTACAATAGTTCTGAGCCTACAAACGCATATGTATGGCTAAAATTGTTCTTGCTGGTTTTCAATTTCCTGTCATTTATTGTCAAAACCCTTTATAAAACAAAATTATACGCTAACTTTAACGCCCATTTTTTATTTTTTTATGAAGCAGAGCGATTGGAAAGACAAGCTTAGCGCGGTTTACTCCACAAACCCCGACTTTAGTATTCAGCCCGAAGAGGAGCCCACTGCTGAGGTATTGCCTCCAGCAAAGCAGAACCTAATTGTGCGCATTGAGAAAAAGAACCGTGGGGGCAAGGTGGCAACCCTTGTTCAGGGATTTGTTGGCTCCGACGACGATTTGAAGGATCTTGCCAAAGCCCTTAAAACCAAATGTGGTGTTGGTGGTAGCTCTAAGGATGGCGAGGTTATTATACAAGGAAACCTGAAAGATAAGGTTCATGATATTTTAAAGGAGATGGGCTACCGTGTAAAAAAAGGATAGGGCTGGTGGTTGCTCTTATTGGTTAACCTTTTCTACTTGTTGGTTTTGTGTAGGGAAGATTATAGTATAAACGCTTTTAATTTTGAAAAGGTGAAACGCTCAATTTTTATTTTGGTGCTACTGCTTACAGGGTTTAGTGTTCTGGCTAAGGATACGCTTAAGGTAATGCACTATAATCTGCTTTACTACGATAAGAACACCGATTTCTGTACATCGTCTAACAACAATGTTTCCAGCAAGGATAGCTACTTGGCAAAGATTATTGCTAACGTAAAGCCCGATATTTTTACTGCTAACGAGATTAATGGCTCAAGTGTAAGTGTGCAACGAATACTTGATAATGCACTTAATGTAAACGGTGTAAATAGATATGCTAGAGCAAACTATAGTGGTTCATACTTGGTAAATATGCTTTACTATAACACCGAGAAGCTGGTGCTTAAAAGCCAAACATATATTCAAACCAGTCCACGACTTACCGATGTTTACCGGCTATACTACAAATCGCCAGAACTTGCCAATGGCGATACCGCTTACATTACATGCGTTGTAACCCACCTAAAAGCAGGGTCGGACTACGCCTATGAGAGGGGTGAAACAGCTCAGACCATTATGAGCTACCTGCGGGTAAAAGGGATTACAGAAAATGTGCTTTTGATGGGAGACATGAATATGTACACAGCATCGGAGCCAGCATTTGTATCGTTTACATCAACCTCTGGTGATGGTTTCAGATTTTTTGATCCAGTAAATGAGGTGGGCGATTGGAATAATAACTTTAACTATAGGTACGTTCATACCCAATCTACTCACACTTCGGGCAGCTGCCATGCTGGTGGTGGAATGGACGATAGGTTCGATTTTATACTGGCCTCGCCAAGCGTTTTAAATGCAACTAGATTTGTTGGTTACGTTCCAGACTCCTACTGGGCTGTTGGGCAAGATGGTCAACGATTCAATGGATCGCTGCTTAGCCCAGCCAATAGCACAGTGCCAACTGATGTGCTAAATGCCCTTTACTACATGTCCGATCATCTTCCCGTTACCCTAAAGCTTGCCATAGACCAATCTCCTGTAACAGCAGTGGAATCAAATATGAACGGGCTAGGCATTACGGCGCAAAACCCTGTTAGCGACTTTTTTAGAATTCGCTTTGCCGATGGAATGGAATCTTCAGCATATAGGGTAGAGATTTACTCTGTTATTGGAAACTTGGTTTATAGTGCAAATGTTAATCCATCTGCATCGCAGGTAGAAATTCCCACAGGTAACATAGCAAAGGGAATTTACCTAATTCGTATTACAGGTAGCAATGGGCAAAGTGTTGTAAAAAAGGTTCTTAAGAATTAGCTAATGTTGATGCTTTGAAACGGTTGGCCATATCCACAATTGTTGTACTTAACCTTATAAGTACAATTACTCTAGGGCAGTTCTTTAACCCAGGGCAGGAGCGTTATGGTCAAAAGTGGCGGCAAATTAGGACTAGCAATTTCAGGGTAATCTACCCAGCCAGTGTAGAAGCACAAGCTTTGCAAACAGCTAGCTACCTTGAGTCCATTCGTGACTCGGTTCAGCTTGGTTTACATCATGGAACAAGGAGAATCCCAGTTGTTTTACACCCAAACAGCATTCTATCCAATGGTTTTGTTTCCTGGGCACCTAAGCGAATGGAACTGGTTACCACTCCTGCTTTTGATGGGTATCAGGGCAATTGGCTTAATAGTGTTGCTTCGCATGAGTTAAGGCATGTGGTTCAAATTGATAAGCTGAATAATCGATTTACAAGAGTTCTGTACTTCCTTTTTGGTGAGCAAGTTGTAGGTGGGGTTACTGCGTTTGTGCCAACTTGGTTCCTTGAGGGCGATGCCGTTTATGCCGAGACCGAAATTAGCGATTTTGGTCGTGGGCGCGAACCACAGTTTCTTCAGCAGTACCGAGCATACTTTGCTAACTCACAAACCAATTTTTCTTACGATAAGCTGTTGCTTGGCTCCTATAAGCACAACATTCCTAATCATTATCAGTTTGGTTACCCTATAGTGGCCTATGGCCGAAAACAGTATGGCGATTCCTTGTGGAGCAATATGCTTAGGTTTACCTCTGGATATCCATATACGCTAATACCCAGCTACTTCTCCATAAAAGCGCAGACGGGGCTCTCAAGAAAGGGGTTAGCGCAGAGTACATTTGCTTATCTTCATAGCACCTGGAGCGCTAATAAGGTTAAAGAACCTCTTCCCTCTAAAGTGTTGGGAAAAGAAAAGGCTTACGCCGATTTTAGATATCCTCAGCAGCTGAATGATTCAACGCTGTTTGCCTACCGAACATCAATAGGTAAAACACCCTCTTTTGTTTTAATTAATACTTTAAGTGGTGATGTTAAAACTATTAAAAGAGTTGGTTATATAGATAGTAGAGTATCCATATGTGATGGTATAGTAGTTTGGGCAGAATTTGATCCCCATCCTCGATGGGAGTATTTAAACTACTCCAACATTCGAACCCTAAACATTAAAACTGGCGACTATAATGTGGTAACAAGAAGGGGAAAGTTTTTTTCACCCGTTCTTCTTGGCCAGAATTTATTTGCAATATCATATAGTACCGATGGAGCGGCTATTGTAAGAGTAGATCCACGCAGTGGAAACGTTTTGCAGTCGGTTAGCTTCGAGCAAGGATTAGAACCAAGAGAGCTGGTGTTGAACTCGGAAAATCAGCTGGCTGTGCTTGCATATAGCAATAGTGGCGCTCATATTCTTAGCTTAGATGCAGAAAGCATGCTGCTAAAACCAATTACTCCTCCGCTAATGCGCTATATTCGTTCCATCTCCTATTCCAATGGACGTATATTCTTTTCTGCTGCCTCAGGAACTTCGGAGAAGATTTTTTCTCTTGATACAGAAAATGGTGCTCTAAGTTTGGAACTTGAGTCTAACTTAGGTGTTACCGACCCTTTCTTATTGTCGCAAAATAATCAGCTACTTGTTTCATCGTTCACCACCGATGGCTACAAAGCAGCCCTTTATACTCCTGCTAGTGTGGCTGTCTCTGAAATTGAAACGTATGCAGATCCCTTTACCATTGCTAGCAGAAAGCCTGTGGTTGAAAGCGCGCCATTGCTATCAGGGTCCAAACGATACTCAAAGGCAGCAAATCTTTTCAGAATTCATAGCTGGGGGCCAATATATTACGATTTAGACGATATTGCCTCAGGCACTATTACAGCCTATCCTGGGCTCTCGGTGCTGTCGCAAAATTTAACAGGAACTGTTGTTGCAAGTGCAGGTTACTCCATCGAATCAGAAGGGAATGCGCTACACTCCAGCATTTCGTATAGCGGGATGTATCCTAAAATAACGCTAACGGCAAATAAGTACGATGTAAATGCGCGTACCTATTCCCCCTTTGGAATAGCGCCATATTACTCTAGCCGAGACAGGTTTAGCTTATCTGCTTCGGTTCTAGTGCCCGTTACTCTATCGGCAAACGCATACCTAACGGGATTTTCTGTTAGAGGTAAATACACATACTCCAACGATATGCTGTATAAACCCGATCTTAACGCATTTAGGCACGGGTTATCCATAGTGGAGAACTCATTGTGGTTTTACTCACATACACGCATGTCCCATAGGGATATACGTCCGCAACTTGGAGTAACACTTCATAGTCAGTTGGTATCGTCACCTTTCGACGATTCTAACTTTGGCTGGCTGTCGGCTTCAACGGTTAGAGCTTTCCTCCCGGGGTTTGCCAGAAACCACAGCTTAATGCTAAGCTACTCATATCAAAAGCAGGGACTTGAACGGTTTTATCTGGCTAATAAGATTGTCTTTCCTAGGGGTTATGCTGACTTTATATCGCAAGAGTTGAATACGCTATCGGCCAATTACCTATTCCCATTTTGGTATCTCGATATTAATGTTGGTTCATTACTTTACGTTAAGCGCTTTTTTGCTAACGTTTACTTCGACTATGGCGTTAATAGTTTCCCTGCTCGTAGGGAGGGACAACTTGTTACGCTTAAGAGTACGATGCACTCTTATGGTGCCGAGGTTTATGCAGATTTTAATCTGTTCCGTACCCGATACCCCCTTAGAATTGGTTACCGCCAAGGTTTTATGGGAGAGGATTTTGAGCCGTTTAACGAGGTGCTGTTTTCGGTAGATATAAATCAACTTTTTGGATTTGGTGGCGTAAAAGAACTATTGGTTGAGCCGCAAAGAGCCAAAAGTAAACCACATGCAGTTGAATGGTAAATTAGTTGGTATGACAATAGTTGAGGAGAAAAAGGAGTTACGGCGGTTAATCCGTCAGCGGAAAAAGGAGCAACCCAACAATGAGCGCCTGCTTCAATCGGAGGCGGTGTTTAAGCTCATTGAGCAGGAGCCATCTTTTGTTAAGGCAAGTTGTGTAATGGCCTACTGGTCGCTGTCCGATGAGCTGGAAACCCATAGGTTTGTGGAGAAATGGTATAAGAAAAAGAAGATTTTGCTACCACTAGTTGTTGGTGGAGAGCTTGAGCTACGCCAGTATACTGGTCCAGAGTGTATGGTTGTTGGCCCATCCTTTGGAATTCTAGAACCAGCAAATGGCCCAATGGCAAGCATTGCCGAAGTTGACTTTATTGTAGTTCCTGGTGTTGCTTTTGATAGCAACCTAAATAGAATGGGACGTGGTGGTGGTTACTACGATAAAACTCTAGTCACTACTACTGCTTTTAGGGCCGGAGTTTGCCTAGATATTCAGGTGGTTGAAAAGGTTCCTACAGAACCCTTCGATTTAAAAGTAGATAAATTGTTTTACGTTCAATTATAACATTATGATAAAAAGAGCTATAGCGTTTTTGATATTAGCCTTTACTTTAATTCCTGTACTGGCTCAAATTCCTGCGGGTTACTACTCCACGGCCGATGGAAAAACAGGGGCAGAACTTAAAACGGCACTGTATCTAATAATTAAGGATCACAGTCAGCTAACATACAGCGATCTTTGGACTGCATTCCAAACTACAGATAAGAAGTCCAACGGTAAGGTGTGGGATATGTACTCCGATAATCCTGGTGGCACACCACCGTACGAGTACACATTTATTACCGACCAGTGCGGAAACTATTCTGGTGAGAACTCTTGCTATAACCGTGAGCACTCCTTCCCTAAGAGCTGGTTTAACGATGGGTATCCCATGTACACCGATCTTTTCCATCTTTACCCAACCGATGGGTATGTGAATGGGAAGAGAAGCAACTATCCCTTTGGTGAGGTGGGTTCTGCATCATGGACATCCATGAATGGCTCTAAGCTGGGTACTTGTTCATACCCAGGTTACTCTGGAACTGTTTTTGAGCCAATTGACGAGTATAAGGGCGATTTTGCACGAACCTATTTTTACATGGTTACCCGTTACGAAAATGTTATTACAACGTGGAGCGCAGAGGTGCTAAACGGAACAAAGTACCCTGCTTTTGCTACATGGACCAAGAATATGCTTTTGGAATGGCACCGACAGGACCCCGTAAGCCAAAAGGAGCTCGATAGGAATAATGTAATCTATACCAGCTTCCAACATAACAGGAATCCCTTTATAGATCATCCAGAGTATGCTGAGTGTATCTGGGCCACATGCCCCAACGATCCTAACGGAATAGACGATTTGAATACAAGCCTTAGCGTAAACATTTACCCTAACCCCGCCTTTGATTTGGTGAATATAGATACCCCCGTTGGTATTTCGGTTAAAAGGGTAGAACTCTTTAATTTAATAGGGCAACGAATTACTTCTGCTAATGTAACTAGCCAGCAAACAAGCTTCACACTATCGCTTAGTGGTGTTAAAACTGGGGTTTACATAGTTAGGGTAGTTACCGAAAATGGATCTATTTCAAAGCGCCTAGTTGTTAAGTAATAGCTAAATCTAACTTTAAGCCATTGGTTTAGCATCATATTATTGCAACTTCGCAACCCCAAAAAGAAACAGTAAAGTTTATTATACCCTTATCATAGGGAATTGTTTTTCGTAAATCATAACATTATGATTAAAAGATTTATAGCATTTTTTGTTTTAGCCTTTACTTTACTTCCTGTACTGGCTCAAATTCCCGCTGGATACTACAGTACAGCCGATGGGAAATCGGGTGCCGAGCTTAAAACGGCGCTGTATAATATTATTAAAGGTCATACAGATAGGGGGTACGATGGATTGTATGTAACCTATGTGGCATCCGATAACATAGTTATTTCGGGGCAAGATCGAGTGTACGATATGTACTCCATAAGGGCCGACGGATCGGCAAGTTACTACTATTCTCATCAGACTGGAGATAGGTGTGGAAATTATAGTAGTGAAGGTGATTGTTATAACCGTGAGCATATTATGCCCCAAAGTTGGTTTGTAAAAAAAGCACCTATGGTAAGTGATGCTCATCATGTTGTTCCCTCCGATGGCAAGGTAAATGGAATTAGGAGTAACTATCCACATGCTGAAGTTGGTGTTGTTGACTGGACGTCCACAAATGGAAGCAAGTTTGGAGATTGTTCTACAACAGGTTATTCTGGAAGTGTTTTTGAACCAATTGATGAGTACAAAGGAGATATTGCACGGATGTACCTTTATATGGCAACTCGTTATGAGGATAAAATTGGGACATGGGCCGGAAACGGCTCTGCTGGTTCTGTTTTATCCGGAAACTCTTTTCCTGCCTATAAAACTTGGTACGTTAATTTATTACTAAAATGGCATAGGCAAGATCCTGTTAGCGACAAAGAGATTGTTAGAAATAATGCCATTTATAATAGACAAGGGAACCGAAATCCCTTTATCGATCATCCTGAGTACGCGGAATGTATTTGGTCTTCATGCTCAACAGACCAGCCCGTTTCATTCACCTCATCGCCAATAACAGGCGCAAATGTTGGTGTTTCCTATTCGTACAGCGTTACAACTACTGGTGGAACAGTTGGATCAACCAGAACGGTTTCCTGTACAGAGAAACCAACCTGGCTTACATTTTCTAGTACTGGAAATGGTGCAGCAACCTTATCGGGTACTCCAGGTGCAGCAAATTTGGGCACAGCTAGCGTAAAACTTTTGGTAACCGATGGTACAACCTCTGCAAATCAAAACTTTACTATTACCGTTTCGGAGGTGAGTGCTAACTTAACCTTTACCTCATCAGCAGTTACATCTGCAACAGCAGAAAGGGTTTACACCTACAGCATTACTGCAACCGATTCCAATAACCCAAGCGCATCGGTTAGCATCTCTTGTTCGCAGAAACCCGCTTGGTTAAGCTTTACATCAACAGGCAATGGAACCGCTACATTAACAGGAACGCCAGCTTCTACCGATGTGGGAACGCACAATGTTACGCTTGTGGCCACATCTGGCTCAGCCTCGACAAACCAATCGTTTGTGGTTACTGTTTCTGAGGCATCGGCATCAAATATTGAAACCTTCACAAATATTCCAGCATCTAGCTCATCCTACTCATCAAGGAGTTGGACTGGCGATGATGGCTCAACATGGACCGCAACCAATGCAAGAACCGACCAAACAATTAATGAGGCCGCAATTTGCATAAAAGATGTAGCTGGTAGCTATGTCCAATCGGGTACATTATCGGGTGGCGTTACCTCCATCCAGTTTAAGCACAAACAAGCCTTTTCGGGTGGTGGCGGAGAGCTAACCCTATACATAAACGGCACCCAAAGAGGAGAGCCTGTTGCGGTTACCGATGTTGAAGGCTTAGCGCAAATTGCCGTTTCGGGTGTGTCTGGAAATTTTGTGATAAAGCTGGAATCTAACGGTGCATCAAGAATTGTAATTGATGATGTTGAGTGGGTTAGTGGCTCTACTTCAACTAATAGTTTACC